>CAZVMY010000567.1:0-1998 GCA_964628955.1 uncultured Methylocystis sp. | reverse complement strand
GCTGCGCACCAGCGCCCGTCCGATCGCCACGCGCTGCATCTGGCCGCCGGAGAGCCGCGTAGCGCGGTTTTCGAGCTTGTCGCCGATCTGCAGCAGGTCCGCCACTTCGCGGACCTTACGGTCGATCGCCGGACCCGCCAGCGGTCGCGCCGGCGAGCGCAGCGGGAAGGCGAGGTTCTCGTAGACGCTCAGATGCGGGTAGAGCGAATACTGCTGGAACACGAACGCCACGTCGCGAGCAGCCGGCGGCTCCCGCGTAACGTCGCGACCGCCGATCGAAATCCGTCCGGCATCCGGCGTCTCGAGGCCGGCGACGAGCCGGAGCGTGGTCGTTTTCCCCGCACCCGTCGGTCCCAGCAGAACGACGAACTCGCCGTCACCGACCGTGATATCGAAGTCCCTGACGGCTTGGACCGTGCCGAACGTACGGGAGACGCCGTCCAGACGAACCTCAGCCATGCGCGCCTCCCGCGGGGGTGTCGTGCAGTGCCGATCGAAGTGCGCGGCCTGACGCCTTGTCGAACAGTGACAGCCGGCTGGGCTCGAAGCCGAGCCCCACGCGCTCACCCGGATTGACGGTGCGGTCCGCGGGCCACCGCGCACGCACGGCGCCGTGCGCGGTCCGGATCGTCACGATCTGCGTCGTTCCGAGGTATTCGGTGCCGTAGACGTCACCGTGCAGGGCGCCGGCATCGCTGAGCCGGATGTGTTCGGGCCGAACGCCCAGAACGAGATCGCGCTCGTCCACCGCCTCGCGCAGGGCCGGAACCTCGACGCGACCCTCGCCGAGCGCGACGCTCGTGTCTCCGACCGCGAGACTGCCGTGAAGCGGCAGCAGGTTCATGGCCGGCGAGCCGATGAAATCGGCAACGAACAGGCTGGCCGGGCGGTCGTAGATCGCCTGCGGCGTGTCGAACTGCTCGATGACGCCGCGGTTCATCACCGCGATCTTGTCGGCCATCGCCATGGCTTCGAGCTGGTCGTGCGTCACGTAGACGGTGGTGGCGCCCAGCCGGTCGTGCAGCGCGCGCAACTCGCCGATCATCGTCTCGCGCAGTTCGGTGTCGAGCGCGCCGAGGGGCTCATCCATCATGAAGGCGAGCGGCTTGCGCACGATCGCGCGGCCGAGTGCCACCCGTTGCCGGTCGCCAGAGGAGAGGCCGGTCACCGAGCGGTCGAGCAGGTCGCCGATGCGCAGGATGCGCGCCGCCTCCTCGACGCGACTGCGGATCTCGGCCGCCGGCACGTTCTCGCAGACCAGCGGAAAACCGATGTTCCTGCGCACGTTCATGTGCGGATAGAGCGCGAAAAGCTGGAAGACGAAGGCGATGTCGCGCTCCGACGCACGCTTGAAGGTCACGTCCTCGCCACCGAGCAGGATCTGCCCCGACGTCGGCAGCTCGAGGCCTGCGATCATGCGCAGCGTCGTCGTCTTGCCGCAGCCCGACGGGCCGAGCAGGCAGAAGAACTCGCCATCGCGAACCGTGAACGACGACGACTGCACCGCCGTGAAGGCACCGAACGACTTCTGGAGATCGCGGACTTCGATTTCCGCCATCGCTCACTCCGGAAACTTGGATACGATCATGAACATCACGGTGCCGACGAGAGTCGTGACGAAGGAATAGCCATAGAGTTCGACCGAGAACGGCTGCATCAGCATCACCACGCCGGCCGCGATGATCGCCACGGCGACGGCTTCCATGGGACCACGGCGCAGCAGCCGGAACGGAGGGGGCGGCGTGGGGGTCGTCACTTGCGCACCGTCACTTGCGCACCGCGCCGAAGGTGATCCCGCGCAGCAGGTGCTTGCGCAGCAGGATCGTGAAGGCGACGATCGGCAGCAGGAAGAGCGTGGTGCCGGCGGCGACCGCCGGCCAGTCCTGCCCACCCTCGCCGATGATGATCGGGATGAACGGCGGCGCCGTCTGCGCTTCGCCGGACGTCAGGAGCACCGCGAAGGCATATTCGTTCCAGGCGAAGATCATGCAGAAGATC
>CAZVMY010000566.1:0-2021 GCA_964628955.1 uncultured Methylocystis sp. | reverse complement strand
AGCATGCGCGGCGCCGTGCGGAAATCCGGGACCGCATGGGCGTCCTTCTCGAACGGCAGGCGCGGCACCGGCAGGCGCGAATAGAAGCGCAGCATCTGCGCGAGGTCGAGCAGGCTCCGCGCGAGCGGCGGTTGCCGGTCGGGACGGTCGGGCGCACGGGAACCGTCGAGCATGTCGCGCCTGTCTCCCCTCCGGGACGGGCTGGCAAATCCTTGCGTCCCCGGAGCGCGCCCTATAGCACGCGGGGCGGGCGTCACGCGTCGCCGCCGCCCTTTCCGGACCCGACTTCCCCATGATTGCAACCGGCCTGCCTTTCGACGACATCCGTGCGCTCGTCGCCCGGATGCCGGGACCCGATCCCGCCGCGGTCGACGCGGTGGCCGCGCGCGACCGGGTGCTGACGAAACCCGCGGGTGCGCTCGGGCGGCTCGAAGGGATCGCGGCCTGGGTTGCCGGCTGGCAGGGCCGTCCGCCGGCCATCACGCGGCCCCTGGTCGCGATCTTCGCCGGCAGTCATGGCGTGACGGTACATGGCGTCTCGGCCTATCCGGATGCCGTCAACAGACAGATGCTCGACAATTTCGCGGCCGGGGGCGCTGCGATCAACCAGATCTGCGCCGGGTTCGATCTCGGCCTCAAGGTCTTCGACCTTGCGATCGATCTTCCGACCGGTGACATCACCGAGGAGGCGGCCCTCGACGAGGCCGGCACCGCGGCGACGATGGCATTCGGCATGGAGGCGATCGCCGGCGGCAGCGACCTGCTCTGCCTCGGCGAGATGGGGATCGGCAACACGACGGTGGCGGCCGCGATCTATCTCGCCTTGTACGGTGGCAGTCCTGACGATTGGGTCGGACGCGGCACGGGCGTCGAGGGCGAAGCCTTGAGGCGCAAGCGCGATGCCGTCGGGGCGGCCGTGGCGCGGCATCACGGACACTTCGACGATCCGCTCGAGGTCCTGCGCCGGCTCGGCGGTCGCGAGATCGCCGCCATTGCGGGTGCGATCCTCGCGGCGCGGCTGGAGCGGGTGCCCGTCATCCTCGACGGATACGTGGTGACCGCCGCGGCCGCGATCCTGCATCGGATGCGGCCCGACGCACTCGATCATTGCCTCGCCGGACATGTCTCGGCCGAAGGCGCGCATGCCGAGGTGCTGCGCCGTCTGGGCCTCGCGCCGGTCCTCGATCTCGGTCTGCGCCTGGGAGAAGGCACCGGGGCGGCCCTCGCCGCCGGCATCGTCAAGGCGGCAGTCGCCTGCCATTCCGGAATAGCGACCTTCGCGCAGGCCGGCGTCTCCGGTCCTGCTCCGGCCTGACGGTCAGGCCGCGACGCTGGGCTCGCCTTCTCCGTTCACGACCCGGTCCGGCGGGAAGACGACGATCACCTCGGTGCCGACCCTCAGTCGGGATTTCAGGGTGAAGACGCCGCCGTGCAGCTCCACCAGCCCCTTGACGATGGGCAGCCCGAGGCCCGTTCCCTGTTCCGCGGTCTTGATCGCGAAGGTGCCGCGCCCGAACGAGGTCAGCACGGTCGGGATCTCGTCTTCCGGGATGCCGGGGCCGTTGTCGGCGATGCTGACGTACTGCCCGCCGGACGTCGTCCACCCGACCTTGATGACGATCTCGCCGCCCTGCGGTGTGAACTTGATCGCGTTGGCCAGCAGGTTGATCGTGATCTGCCGGAGCGCCCGTTCGTCCGCCCAGAGCTTCGGCAGGTCCGGCTCGATCATGTCGCGCACGGTGAGCGAGCGGTTGCGCGCCCTGAGGTCCAGCATGTGCCGGCAATCGTCCACGAGGGCCGCGAGGTCGATCGGCTCCTCCTGCAGCTCGTAGCGCCCGGCCTCGACCCGCGAGAGATCGAGAATCTCGTTGATGATGTTCAGCAGATGCTGGCCCGACGCGTGCACGTCTGCCGAGTAATCGCGGTACTGCGGCGCCGAATGCGCGCCGAAGAGCTCGTTCTTCATCACCTCGGAGAAGCCGAGGATCGCGTTCAGTGGCGTGCGCAGCTCGTGGCTCATG
>CAZVMY010000565.1:0-2025 GCA_964628955.1 uncultured Methylocystis sp. | reverse complement strand
TGGTCGTCGTCTTGCCCATGCCGTTGCGGCCGAGCAGGCTGACGATCCGACCGTCCGGAACCGCGAGATCGAGCCCGAACAGCACCTGCGCGGGACCGTAGCCGGCGACGAGGCCCTCGACGGCGAGCATCAGGCCGCCTCGCCGAGATAGGCGCGGCGCACCTCGGGGTCGGCGCGGACCTCGGCCGGCGTGCCTGTCGCGATGATCCGGCCGTAGACCAGCACCGAGACGCGGTCGGCGAGCGCGAACACCGCCTGCATGTCGTGCTCGACCAGCAGCATGGGATAGCGGGCCTTCAGCCGGCCGAGGAGCGCCACGAGCCGGCCTGTCTCCTCGCGGCTGGTGCCGGCCATCGGCTCGTCGAGGAGCAGGAGTTTCGGCCGCATGGCGAGCGCGATCGCCACTTCCAGACTGCGCTTCTCGCCATGGGACAGGAGCGCCGCCGGAACGTCGGCCCGGTCGGCGAGGCCGACGTCGTCGAGCGCCGCCATCGCTGCAGCGTTCAGACCGGGCTCGCGGGCAACGTTGCCGAAGAAGCGAAAGCTCGTCCCCGCGCCGGCCTGCACGGCGAGCGCCACGTTCTCCATCGCCCGGAAGCCCGGCAGGATCGAGGTGATCTGGAACGAGCGCGCCAGACCGGCGCGGGCGCGGGCGTGGGCCGGCCAGCGGGTCACGTCGACGCCCGCGAACAGGATGCGTCCGGCATCGGGCGCGAGCGTCCCGGCGATCTGGTGGATGAGCGTCGTCTTTCCGGCGCCGTTGGGACCGATGACGGCGTGGACCTCGCCTTCGCGGACGTCGAGATCGGCACCGTCCGTGACGAGCAGGCCGCCGAAGCGCTTGACGAGACCGCGCACGGCCAGGACGGGCTCAGCCATGGCGTCGCCCCGTCACGAGCCCGATCATGCCCGCGATCCCGCCGCGCGCGAACAGCACGACCAGCAGCAGCATCGGCCCGAAGATCAACTTCCAGTGCTCGGTCAGTCCCGACAGCCACTCTTCCAACAACAGGAACAGGAGCGCGCCGGCGATCGCACCGCCGAGCGAGCCGACGCCACCCAGCACCACCATCACGATCAACTCGCCCGAGCGCTGCCAGGACATGAAGGCCGGGCTGACGAACTCCGTCTGGTTCGCCAGCAGGAACCCGGCGATGCCCGCCAGCATGCCGGCGATGACATAGGCCACGAGTTGATAGGGATAGGGGTCGAATCCGACCGCGGCCATGCGCTGCGGGTTCTCGCGCGCTCCCGCTAGAACGCGGCCGAACCGCGATCGCACGAGAGCGATGCAGAGCGCATAACCGCCGGCGAGAGCCAGGAACACGACATAGTAGAACACGATGTCCGACCCCAGTGGCCGGGCGCCCGCGAGCGACACCCGCCCGGGCAGCGTCATCCCGTCGTCGCCGCCGTAGGTCGCCAGCGAACTGGCGAGAAAATAGGCCATCTGGCCGAAGGCCAGCGTGATCATGATGAAGTAGACGCCCTTGGTCCGGAGCGACACGAAGCCGGTGAGCAGCCCGAAGAGCGCAGACGCGGCGAGCGCCAGGGGCAGGGTCACGAATGCCGAGTCGACGCCGTGGAACATCGGAATGCCGGTGGCGTAGGCCCCGATGCCGATGAAGGCGGCGTGACCAAACGACACCAAGCCTCCGAAGCCGATCATGAAAGCGAGCGACACCGCTGCCAGGGCGAAGATCATCGCCCGCGACAACAACGACAAGGCATATCCCGAACTGCCGATTGCGAGTGGCAGAACGGCGAGCAGGACGAGAATCGCCACCGGCCAGAGATCGGCAATGCGAACCGCCGGTCCCGGACGCGCGGGCGCGACGGCGGCCTGGATCGCGGCCTCGCTCACTGGCGGCCCTTGGCCGGGAAGAGCCCGGCCGGACGGAAGAAGAGGACGGCCGCCATCAGCAGGTAGACCGTCATTGACGACAGCGCGGGGCCGACCGTGCGCGCGGCGGACGGATCGAGGACGAGCCGCAGCAGGTCGACGGTGAACGACCGGCCGAGCGT
>CAZVMY010000564.1:0-2028 GCA_964628955.1 uncultured Methylocystis sp. | reverse complement strand
GTCCGGCAAGTTCCTGCCGTACAAGTACTACGGGAACGAACAGGGCATCCCGGACTACGGCTATCGCGAGGACTGAGACGGGTTCGTTATCGGGTTGTTGATTCAATCCAAAAGTCGTAGACGCCTGTCAAAACTGTCATGATATCGTCATCTCTCCTGGCAGGGAGGTGAGTCGATCATGGTCCGGCATCCGCTTCGTCCGCTCGGGATCGGCCTGGCCGCCCTGATGCTCTGCCCGGCCGGCGGCGCGGCTTCCAGCCTTTCGGCCGAAGAGATCGCCCGGAAGGTCGTGGGGCAGCCCATGATCTGGCGGGCGATCGACGGGCCGCAGACGGGGGAGATCGTGTTCGGTCAGGATGGCGAGGTCGTGATGACCACGAGCGTCGCGGACCTGCCGCGCGACATCGGCACGTGGCGCATCGTCGACGGCGAACTCTGCACGCGCTGGCGGCGGGCGCGCGCCGGCAGCGAGAAGTGCTATGCCCTCGTCGAAGCAGGGCCCGGTGTCTTCCGGACGACGGGTGGCAACGTCTTCGAGATCCGGCATCCGATGATCTGACCGGGCCGGTGGCCGCGACGTGACGCCGAGGGGCGACGGAACGTTCGTCGCCGGTGCGCGTAATCCGAGCCGGAGGGTCATGTCGTGCATCGTCAGCCCGTCGGCGGCGTCGCCCTGCTCGTACCGCCGCTCTTCAGGAATCGTCCCAACCTGTTCGCAAGCCTGCTGACGGGGCTTGCCATCGCCGTCGCGTCGGTCGGATTCTCCGCCACCACACGGGCGCTGATCGGCTGGAACGGTTGCGTTCTCGTGTTCGTCGGCCTGACCCTGCGCATGATGCTGACGCTCGGCGCCGCCGCGGCCAGCATCGCGGCGATCGCCGGTGAGTTCGCGAGCCTGAAAGGCGCCGTCGGCTGGACGCAGGCTGCCCAGATCAAGCTGGTCGGCACGACGATCCTCGGGTCGTGGACCTTCGTCCAGTTCGTCTTCGCCTTGCACTACGCGCATGAGTTCCACGGCCCGGACGGCGAACCCGAACAGAACCGCGGCGGCCTCGATTTCCCGGGCGACGACGCGCCGGACTACTGGGATTTTCTCTATTTCGCCTTCACGATCGGCACGACGGCGCAGACATCGGACGTGGGCATCACCTCGAAAACGATCCGCCGGACCGTGCTCGTCCACTGCATCGCAGCGTTCCTGTTCAACACGACGATCCTGGCGCTCACCGTGAATCTCGCGGCCGGTCTGTTGTAGTCCCCGGCCGGTTGGCGAACGCTCTCAGACTCACTATCATTGGATGATAGCAGGAGAGCCATCATGCCGTCGAGCTACACGCTGGGGCCGCATTTCGAGCGATTCGTGAAGGATCAGGTCGCGGGTGGCCGCTACAACAATGCGAGCGAGGTGCTGCGCGACGCGCTGCGCCAGCTCGAGGAGCGCATCATGCGCCGCGACGCGAAGCTCGAGTATCTGCGGGCACTCATCCAGGAGGGTGTCGACAGCGGCGACGCCGGCCCGCTCGACGTCGATGCTATCCTGAACGACGTTCTGGCGGATCTGGATCGGGAGGCGAAGGCCGGCGTCCGCGATGCCGCATGACGTTCGGAAGACGCCGACGGCCGAGACTGATCTCCAATCAATCTTTAGATACGTCGCCCGTGAAAACATACCCGCCGCGGAGAGCCTGTCCCGCCGCATCGCATATCGACTCGACCAGTTGTCACGAAATCCATTGCTCGGCCGGGCCAGAACGGAATTCGGCGATTTCCGGTCGTTGCTCGCGACCCCATACGTGATCTTCTATACACTCAACAACGACGGCTCCATCCTCGTCGTCCGCATCCTGCACCAGTCACGCGACCTTTCCGCGGCGATGCACGAGGACGATCCGGACCCGTCTGCTCAAATCCCGTAGCGGCGCTCCACATACTCCGCCACCATCGTCTTGAACTCGGCCGCGATCGCCGGCCCGCGCAGGGTCGCGGCCTTCTTGCCGTCGATGAAGACCGGCGCGGTCGGAACTTCTC
>CAZVMY010000563.1:0-2032 GCA_964628955.1 uncultured Methylocystis sp. | reverse complement strand
CAATGAATCACGCCGAATGCCCTGCGGCGAGCGGGTTTTTCAACAGCCTGCTAGGACCGACGCGGTTTGAAGTCACGGCGAAAGAGGCAGAACGCCGGTTTCCTTCAGGGTCTCGAGCACGATTTCCGAGCGCACGCGCTCGACGCTCTCGTGCGGCAGCAGGACGTCGTTGACCAGGGTCGACAGGTCGGCCAGCCCATGGACGGACACCTTGAGCAGGTAATCGGCGTCGCCGGTGAGCGTGTGCGCCTCGCGGATCGCCGGCGTCAGGCTCACCAGATCGCGGAAGCGTCGGGAGTTGTGCGGCGAATGGGTGGCGAGAGTCACGCGGATGAACACGGTGACGCCGAAGCCCAGCCGACGGGCGTCGAGCATGGCGTGATAGCCGCGGATGTCACCGCGCTCCTCCAGACGCTGCCGACGGCGCGAGGCCTGGGAGGGGGAGAGGCCGATGCGCTCGGCGAGCTCTGCGTTGGTCAGCGCGCCGTCGTGCTGCAACGCGTCGAGCAAGCGCAGATCGAAATCGTCGCATTCTGAGCTGGCAGAGACGGACTGCGTCGCTTTGGCAGCCTTTGGTGCACGCATGGTGCGCAGACTGGCCCAGGCATGCGTATTTTGCAAGCTTCGTGCGACGCGTCGCGACTATCCTCCGGACAATGTGAACCACAGCGAAGGAGCGCCGGCCATGGGTCCGTTTCCGCACGATGCACCGCCCGCCGTCATTTCGGACGGCAACCCGATGGGAACCGACGGATTCGCCTTCGTCGAGTTCGCGCATCCCGAGCCCGCGACCCTGAAGGCTCTGCTCGAGACGATGGGCTACGTCGCGGTGGCGCGGCACCGGCGCCGGGCCGTGACCCATTACGCCCAGGGCGAGATCAGCTATCTGGTCAACGAGGACGCTGCGACGTTCGCCGGTGCCTTCCGCGACCTGCACGGTCCCTGCGCGGTGGGCATGGGCTTCAAGGTGGTCGACCCCAAACATGCGTTCGACCGGGCGCTGTCGCTCGGCGCCGCGCCGCTCGACACGCAGGGCCGGCCGACCGCGGTCGACAGCCTGGCGCTTTCGGGCATCGGCGGATCGGCGCTCTATCTCGTCGCGCGGGACGGCTCGTCATGGGAAGACGAGTTCGAGCCGATCCCGGGCGCTAACCGCCGGCCGGCCGGCGTCGGCCTGGCCTACATGGATCATCTTACGCACAACGTGCACCGTGGCCGGATGGACGTCTGGACGGGCTTCTACGAGCGGCTGTTCAATTTCCGCCAGATCCGCTTCTTCGACATCGAGGGCAAGCTCACGGGCCTGTTCTCGCGCGCGCTGACCAGCCCCTGCGGAAAGATCCGCATTCCCATCAACGAATCGGCCGACGAGAACAGCCAGATTGAGGAGTATCTGCGCATTTATCGCGGCGAGGGCATCCAGCATATCGCCTGTGGCTCCTCCGACATCTACGCGACGGTCGAGGCGCTCAGGGAGCGCGGCCTGCCGTTCATGCCGGCGCCGCCCGTCACCTATTACGAGCGGATCGAGGATCGGCTGCCGGGACACGGCGAGCCGGTCGAGCGCATGAAGGCGACCGGCATCCTGATCGACGGCGAAGGTGTCGTCTCCGGCGGATCGACGAAGGTGCTGCTGCAGATCTTCTCGGGAACGGTGCTCGGGCCGATCTTCTTCGAGTTCATCCAGCGCAAGGGCGACGACGGTTTCGGCGAGGGCAATTTCCGCGCGCTGTTCGAGTCGATCGAGGAAGACCAGATCCGCCGGGGCGTCCTCAAGCTCGATGCGGCGGAGTGACGGGCCGGATTGCCGGTCGCCCCGGTCAGGCCAGGGAACTGCGAACCTCGGCGGCGAACCGTTCGGCCGCCGCTGTCCGGACGCTGGACTGCAACAGCGCGATCTCCGCCGACGGAAGCGGCGGAAACGCGGCGTCCGGGCCGAGGCAGCGCATCGAGCGCGGCACCGCGCTCCGGATCATGGCGGAGACGCAGAAGCCGCTGTCGATGGCGGAGTGAACGCTCGTCGTGTGCGACG
>CAZVMY010000562.1:0-2036 GCA_964628955.1 uncultured Methylocystis sp. | reverse complement strand
CAGGACGTGCAGTCGTTCGTCGGGAAGGCGGCGCGCTCGAGCGTGTGCTGCGCCGATCGGCCAAGCATCGGCGTCGTTCTAGGACAGGCTCACATCGACCTGTCGATCGTCGGAAACGGCGAACTGTGCAGCCTCGAAGACGACGCCGTGCTGGCCCGCATCGCCGAACTCGCATCTGACGTCGACGAACTTCATCTGCTGCCGCATCCGAGCGTCGGTCTCAGGCCGGGCAACATGCACCGGCTCATCGAAGCCATTCCCAACGCGGTTCTCGAACGTCGCCGGGCCTATCCCTACTTCGTCAGCGGCTCGACGAAATTCGTGACCAGTCTGTCGTCCGGAGCGCTGGCCGAGGCGGCTGCCTTCGGCATCCCGGCAATCGGGCTGATGGTTCCCGACCGAGACCGTCGGGACCTGCTGCCGCGCTGCATGAGCGAGTGGGTGGACGTCCACGACGGATTGTTCGCGCCGAGTTTCTGGAGGCGGATCGTTTCCGGCGGTCTCGACAACGCGGCCGGTCAACGCCTCGCGAGTCGGCTGGTGGCCGACGCCCTGGGCGCCGGCGAGGCGGCCGGATGGTTCGCCGAACCGGTCCATTCGCTGCCGCGTCCGGCGGTGGGAGACAGGCTGGTGCCGGCCGGCGCCGGCACGTGCCGCAACGCGTTCCGCTTCGGCTGGCACGACCCCGAGCCATGGGGCGTCTGGTCGGCGGCGGATTACGCCAGCATCGCGTTCCGCGTCGATTCGCTGCCTGCGGTTCGCATCAGGATCGCGCTTCAGGTCCTGCAGCCGAGGCCGGATGCGGTCCCCGAGATCCACTATACGACGTCGGCATCGTGCGAGTTCCTCCCTCTCGAACTCGCGCCAGGCGATCCGGACCCGACGCTGGAACTCACGATCGACACGCGCACGTCGGGCGGAGTCGTCAGCGTGACCTTCCACAACCTCGCGCCATATTCGCCGGCCGCGCTCGGCATGAGCGACGACGAACGTCGGCTTGGGATCGGAGTTCGGTGGATCGAGATCGTTGCGGACGACGTGCCGTCAGGCGCCGGTGAGGCACGGACGCGCGGCCTGCGGGACCGGAGCGACGGGTATTACGAGACCCTGCATCGCACGAACGGTGGCTATCAGACCAACAACTGGTTGCTGCCGTATGTCTGGGCACTCGGCCGGCTCGCGCCCGGAAGCGTGGTCGAATGCGGATGCGGGAATGGCGCCTTCGTCGAGGCGATGGCGGCCTTCGCCAAGCGCGTCGTCGGGCTCGACTGGGCGCCCTCGCCGCTGTTCCCGCATTCGCGACGCGGCGTCGAGTTTCGCCGCTGGAATGCCTGGGTAGACGCGGTTCCCGCCGCGGATCTCGTCTGTTCCGCGGATTTCCTGGAGCACATGCCCGCCGATGTGCTCGACTCGCTCCTCGACCGGATCACCTCGGCCGGGCCACGGCAGTTCCACATCGTCGCCTGTTACGACGATTTTCACAGCCATCTGACGATCGAGCCGCCCGCGTTCTGGCTGGATCGCTTCAACGCCGCGCGTCCGGGCTTCCGGCTGCTCGACGCCCCCGTCAGAGCGCAGGGACGCGAGATCGCCGTGATCACGAACATCGAGTACGGGCAGAGCGGCTGGCCCTTTGCCTGAGCGCTACGCCTCCATGAGCGCGGCCACATGCGTCGCGGTGGAGCGGGACAGCCCTTCCAGATCATAGCCCCCTTCCAGCAGCGAGACGACCCGGCCGGCGGAATGCCGGGCGGCGACGTCCATCAGCTTGCGGGTTGCCCAGCCGAAATCCGCGTCGTCCAGCCGGAGGTTGGCGAGCGGGTCGCGCAGATGCGCGTCGAACCCGGCCGAGATGATCACGAGATCGGGCCGGAACGCGTCCAGCCGCGGCAGGATCACCGCCTCGAATGCGGCGCGGAATGCCTCGCCGCCATCGCCGGCCGCGAGCGGCGCATTGACGATGGTGCCGTGCTCGCCGGTTTCCGACCGCGCGCCGGTGCCGGGATAGAGCGGCATCTCGTGCGTCGATGCGTACA
>CAZVMY010000561.1:0-2039 GCA_964628955.1 uncultured Methylocystis sp. | reverse complement strand
GGGGGCGACGAAATTGCCATCGGCGGGCGGGCATGCGACAGCACGGCGACGCCCGGTCCGGACCCGCCCATGCCCCAGCCCGAAATCCTCGCCATCGGCGAGCCGATGGTCGAGTTCAACCAGACCGGCGAGGACGCGGGCCGGCGCTACCTGCAGGGGTTTGGCGGCGATACGTCGAATTTCGCCATCGCTGCGGCACGGCAGGGGGCGCGGACCGGCTACGTCACCGCGCTCGGCGACGACATCTACGGCCGCGCCTTTCGCGATCTCTGGGCTGCGGAGGGCGTCGATGCGCGCGGCGTGCGCACCGACGCCGATGCCTATACCGCGCTCTACATCGTGACGCACGGCGAGGCCGGCCATGCCTTCTCGTTCTTCCGCGCCGGCTCCGCCGCGGCGCGCTATCGGCCGGCCGACCTGCCGCTCGACTTGATCCGCGGCGCGAAGGTGCTGCATCTCTCCGGCATCTCCCTCGCCATCTCGACCAGCGCCTGCGACGCCTGCTACGCCGCCGTTGCGACGGCGAAGGCCGCGGGGGTCAAGGTCTCCTTCGACACCAATCTGCGGCAGAGGCTCTGGCCGCTCGACCGGGCACGCGCGATCATCGGCGACATGCTGAGCCTCGCCGACGTCGCGCTGCCCAGTCTCGATGACGTGGCGACACTCTGGGGCGACGACGATCCAGACTCTTTGGCGGATCGCATGCTGAAGGCCGGCGCCGGCGTCGTCGCGCTGAAGCTCGGCAGCCGGGGTGCGCTGATCGCCACGCCGGATGGACGAAGCCGCATTCCGCCGCATCCGGTGAGGCCCGTCGACGCCACCGGCGCCGGCGACACGTTCGGTGGCGCCTTCGTCGCGCGGCTCGTCGCCGGCGACGCGCCTGAGCAGGCCGGCCGCTATGCCGCCGTTGCGGCGGCGCTGTCGACGGAGGGATACGGCGCGGTGGCGCCGATCCCGACGCGGGAGCGCGTGATGGCAGCGCTGGCGATCCGGTAGCCGCCGTCATTCCGGGGCCGCGCAGCGGAGCCCGGAACCCATGACCACGGCTATATCCGATGATCCGCGTGGCCATTGGTGCCCGGACCGGTGGCGTTTTCGGTCATGGGTTCCGGGCCCGACCTGCGGTCGTCCCGGGATGACGCCGTGGTTACACGTCCAGATTGCCCACGCTGAGCGCATTTTCCTGGATGAAGGCGCGCCGGGGTTCCACCACGTCGCCCATGAGCTTGACGAAGATATCGTCGGCCTCGTCACCTTCCTTGATCTTGACCTGGAGCAGAGAGCGCACGTTGCGGTCGAGCGTCGTTTCCCAGAGCTGTTCCGGGTTCATCTCGCCGAGGCCCTTGTAGCGCTGCAGGCGGACGCCGTCGTTGCCGGCCTCACGAACGGCTTCGAGCAGCGAGAGCGGTCCATGGATCGGCGTATCGCGGCCCTTGCGTGAAAGGGTCGCCGGGCCGCCATAGGTCTCGCCCAGGCCGGCCGAGCGTTCGTCCAGCTTGCGCGCGTCGACCGAGGCGATCAGGAGATGATCGATCACGATGGCCTGCGTCACGCCGCGCACCGTCCGGCGCAGCACGTAACCGCCGTCGCGCGCCTCGCCCATCCAGCCCCGCTCGATGTCGTCGGCCATGAGATCGAGCCGGGCTGCGATGGCGTCGGCGGCGGCCTGACCGGTGACGGGATCGTCCGCCACGTCCGGCTTCAGCGCGCCGACGATCGCAGCCTGCTCGATCGCGCGCCGGTCGTAGCGCGTATGGAGGCTGGAGAGGATCAGGCGTACGAACCGAGCTTCTTCAACGAGCGATCGCAGGTCGCGTCTCCCGCGCTGCTCCGTCTGGGTGCGTTCTCCGCCCGCGAGATTGAGGACCGCGCCGTCGAGACCGCCGTCGATCAGATAGTCTTCCAGCGCCCGCTCGTCCTTGAGGTACTGCTCGGACTTGCCGCGCATCACCTTATAAAGCGGCGGCTGCGCGATGTAGAGGTGCCCGCGCTCGATGAGTTCGTTCATCTGCCTGAAGAAGAACGTCAGCAGCAGCGTC
>CAZVMY010000560.1:0-2042 GCA_964628955.1 uncultured Methylocystis sp. | reverse complement strand
AGTTCAACGTCGACAAGGCCAACAAGCTTCTCGACGACGCAGGCTGGAAGCGCGGTGCCGACGGCATTCGCGAGAAGGACGGCAAAAAACTCAAGTACGTCTACCAGACGTCGATCAATGCGCCGCGTCAGAAGACGCAGGCGATCATCAAGCAGGCTTGTCAGCGGGCTGGGATCGATCTCGAGCTCAAGTCGG
Organism: uncultured Methylocystis sp.; assembly: GCA_964628955.1. Classification (GTDB taxonomy): domain Bacteria; phylum Pseudomonadota; class Alphaproteobacteria; order Rhizobiales; family Beijerinckiaceae; genus CAZVMY01. The sequence continues at coordinate 1,847 of CAZVMY010000560.1, read as the reverse complement.
TCACTGCTACCGTGTTCTTCTCGTCCGATGTCGCGAACCCCGATACCTACGCGAAGTTCTATGCGGACCTGGAGATGTACACGACGACCATGACGCAGCCCGATCCGGAGCGCTTCCTGAACCAGTTCACCTCGTGGGAAGTGGCCAACAAGGACAACAAGTGGCAGGGCCGCAACATCGCGCGGTTCCGCAGTTCGGAGCTCGACGAACTCTACAAGTACGCCCAGAAGGAACTCGATCCCGCGAAGCGGACGGCTGCGCTGATCCGCGTCAACGAGATCGTCTGCGAGGCGAACGTTATCCTGCCTCTGCTCGCCCGCACGCGCGTAGCGGCCTGTGCCAACACGCTCGTCACCAACTTCAGCGGCTGGGACAGCGACGTCTGGCAGCTCGGCGCCTGGTACCGCGAGGCATGATCGCGTCCGGCCTCGCGGCCGGCTCGCATCGTTCGGGAGGCGTCTGATGGGACCGTTTCTCATCAGGCGCCTTCTCATCGCTCTGCCGAGCCTGCTTGGGATCAGCGTGATCCTCTTCACGGTGCTTGCGCTCGCGCCGGGTGATCCGTTCGAGGAGTTGGCGACCAACCCGAACATCCCGGCCGAGGTGCGCGCCAATCTCAGGGAGAAGTTCGGCATCGACGACCCCGTCATGGTCCGCTACCTGCGCTGGCTCGCCGCCATGGCGCAGGGCGACTGGGGATTCTCCTTCGCCAGCAGGATCAACGTGGATACGCTCATCCTGCAGCGCGTTCCCACGACGCTGTTCGTGATCGGGACGTCGCAACTCCTGGCTCTCGCGATCGCGCTGCCGATCGGCATCTATTCGGCGACGAAGCCCTATTCGCTGTTCGACCAGATCGCCAACACGCTGGCCTTCGTCGGCTTTTCGCTTCCGACCTTCTTCACCGGGCTGCTTCTGATCCTGCTGTTCAGCGTCACGCTGGACTGGCTGCCGTTCGTCTACCGATCAGACATCGCGGCGACCGGCTGGCGTTGGTACTGGGAGCACCTGCGACAGGCGATCATGCCGATCACGGTGCTCGCGCTCTTCCAAGCGGCATCCTACACCCGCTACGTGCGGTCGGCCGTTCTCGACGTGGTACGGCTCGATTACGTCACGACCGCCCGCGCCAAGGGGCTGTCCGAGGGCGTCGTCGTCACCCGCCACGTCGCGCGCAACGCGCTCATTCCGGTGGTGACGCTGGTAGCCCTGCAGATGCCCGCCGTCTTCGGTGGCGCCATCGTGACGGAACAGATCTTTCGCGTGCCGGGAATCGGCTCGCTGCTCATCAGCGCGATCCTCGCCAACGACACCCCGGTGATCATGGCGGTCACCTTCGTGTTCGCCTGCCTCGTCGTCTTCTTCAACCTCATCGCGGACCTGTTGTATGGCTGGCTCGACCCCCGCATCTCTTACCGCTGAGCCGGCCGTCCCGCCGGCGGCCGCGGTAGCGCCTGCGGCCGGAGCAGTGCCCGCGGTGGCGGCGCCCGTGGTCGTGCAGCGCATCTCGGTGTCGCCCGCCCGCGAGACGTGGCGGCGCTTCCGGCGGCACCGGCTCGCGATGATCAGCAGCATCATCCTCGGCACGCTCATCCTCGGCGTGCTGATCGGGCCCTTGCTCTGGCCGGTTGCGATCGACGAGATCGACTTCACCGCCCGGCTCGAACCGCCGTCCCTGCGACACCCGTTCGGTACCGACGATCTCGGTCAGGACATCTTCGCCCGCATGATCTACGGCGGCCGCATCTCGCTGGCCGTCGGTCTCGCCGCGATGGTCGTGGCCACGATCGTCGGCGTCATCATCGGCGCGCTCGCGGGGATGTCGCGCGGCTCCCTCGACTCGGGCC
>CAZVMY010000559.1:0-2049 GCA_964628955.1 uncultured Methylocystis sp. | reverse complement strand
GGGCTTCGAGGCGAGCGGCCCGATGTCACCGAGGCCGAGCACCGCCGTGCCGTTGGTCACCACGGCGACGAGGTTCTGGCGCGAGGTGAGTTCGGCGGCCTGCGCGGGATCGGCGGCGATGGCTTCGCAGGCCGCAGCGACACCAGGCGAATAGGCAAGCGCCAGGTCGCGCTGGGTACCCAGCGGCTTGGTGGCCTGGATCTCGAGCTTACCCGGGCGCGGACTCTGGTGATAGAAGAGCGCGGCCTGTTTCAGGTCGTCGGAAATGCTCGAAGCCACGTCTTCCCCCCTGGCGCGCCCGCGTGTGCAGCGCTGGCCGATCGATCGCCGGCCTTGCGGGCACCCTTCCCGAGATTGATCAGGCTTCGGCCTCGACGACAACCAGCCATTGCTTGGCCATCAGGTCATCCAGACGCCCGAACGATGCAGCACTGAGGAGCGCGCGGGCGTCCGGCAGCCGCCAGACCTGCGCCGGGCTGGAGGCAACCGGTCGCAGCCCGCCGCACGTTGCCAGCGAGAGCGCCGTCGCGCGGACGAAGAAGCGCAGATGCGTCCGGTCCAGCAGACCGGCATCCCGGTAATGGAAGTCGCCCCGCACCGCGAGGCGCCAGAGGAACTTCCAGTTCCGGACGTTGGGGACGGACACGATCAGCCGTCCCCGCGGCGCCAAAAGCGGCGAAAGCCGCCGCACGACCGACCAGGGGTCGACGAGATGTTCCAGCACATCGAGACAGAGCACGAGATCGAGCGAGCTCGGCGCGATCTCGTCCTCGAACGGCTCGCGCTCGACGTCGACGCTCCAGATGCGCTCGCACGAGGCCGCGGCAGCCTCCGCCGCCTCGACCGACAACTCCACACCGCCCGCCCAGTCGACCCGACGTTGCCCGCGAACGAGCCGGACCGTCGCCCCGGTGCCGCAACCCACGTCGAGCATGCGGCCGACCCGTGTCGGCAGGAAAGGAGCGATCTCGGTCCGGGCCGTATCAAAATATCTGCTCATTCCAGGCCCTCGCGCGCCAGGGCGGACCGGCCGCGAAGCGCTGCGAGCGTTCCCAGCAGCGTTCCGGCGTAGCGCTCGATGCGCTGCCTGCGGAACAGCAGCAGGCTCGGCAGCAGTTTCAACGCAGAGATCGCGATCGTCGCGGCCGAGCCGCTCCCCAACCCCCATTTCCGGCTGACGTAGACCCGCGACCACGCGCCATGCCAGCGCGCGCGGAAGTGCCGGCCGGGTTTCGGCGCGGCCGAGGTGCCGCGCGCGTGCCGCGCCACGGCACCATGAACATGCACGAGCGCGCGGCCGGCATCGCCCAGACGACGGCAGAGGTCGTCGTCCTCGTAGAACAGGAAGATCGCCGGATCGAAGCCACCGACGGCGAGGAACGCATCGCGCTGCACCAGCAGGCAGGCGCCGGAAAGGAACGGCACGCAGCAGTCGCCGTCAGGCAGGCGGAGCACGCCCTTGGGGTTGGGGAGGAAGCCCGCGAGCAGCGAGCGCGGCTGGAAGAACACGCGACCGTCGGGCTCGATGAGGCGCGGCGCCAGCAGCGCCGCGTCCGGATAGCGCCCGGCTGCCGCAAGCAATTCCGCCACCGCGCCCGGATCGAACGTCAGATCGGGGTTGACCAGCAGACAGAGCGGCGTGGCGGCCTCACGCACGCCGAGGGTCATGGCGCGGCCGAAGCCTTCGTTCCGGGCATTGCGGACGATGGTGGCACCGGCCGCGCGCGCCACGCCGACGGTCTCGTCGGTGCTCGCGTTGTCGACGACGACCGCCGGAACGCCTTCGGCGGCGAGCGAGGCGAGGCAGCGGGGCAGCACCGCGGCGCTGTCGTGCACGACGACGATCGCCGTCACGAGCGCGCGCATCACTCCGGCAGGTTGAGCCGGAGATGCAGCTCGCGGAGCTGCTTGTTGCTCGCCTCCGACGGCGCGCCCATCAGCAGGTCCAACGCCTGCTGGTTCATGGGGAACAGCGAGATTTCACGCAGGTTCGTGGCGCCGGCGAGCAGCATCACGATGCGGTCGACGCCGGCCGCCATGCCTCCGTGC
>CAZVMY010000558.1:461-2052 GCA_964628955.1 uncultured Methylocystis sp. | reverse complement strand
CTCGATCGTATGCAGCGGATTGAGCGAGGTCATCGGCTCCTGGAAGACCATCGTGATGTCGTTGCCGCGCACCCTGCGCAGCGCCGCCTCGTCGGCCTTCAGCAGGTCCTCTCCCTTGAAGAGCACTTCGCCCGACGGATGCGAGGCGGATGGATAAGCGAGCAGCCGCACGACCGACAGCGCCGAGACCGACTTGCCCGAGCCCGACTCGCCGACGAGCGCCAGCGTCTCGCCCTTCGCGAGGGAGAAGGAAACGCGGTCGACGGCGAGCGTGGTCTGGCCACCCTGATGGAAGGCGACTGAGAGATCGCGGACGTCGAGGAGGGGGGGATTCAACGATTCAACCTTGCCAGCAGGCGATCAAGATCGGCTTCGATAAACCCTACCCGCTCCATCTGCACCACAGACATCAGGTCGGAGTCCCCACTCACGAAGGTGTCGCACTTCTCGGCCTCCGCTGTCGCGAGGTGGATCGCATCCGGGAGCTTCAACCTGCCTTTCTCCGCCCGCAGGAAGCTTGCCCGGATGAGAATGTCCCTTGTGACGGGAACGACGCTCATCCCTTTGAGCGTCGTGATGAAGCCCTGGTACTGCTCGACCAAACGCTGGCCGCGCTCTCGTTCGCGCGTCAAGCCGGAGCGGTAGTTGCGAACAGGAAGCACAAGGGCTTCCGCCAAGGTGAGTTCGCTCGTGACCAGATGAAATTGCTGCGGCGTACTCCCTCCGAACAAACGGAGGAGTCGATTCTGGATTGGTCCCTGCCTCTCGAACGCAAAGATGAAGACATTCGTGTCGAGGTAGAGCCGAGGCCACACCGCCTCAGTCATCCCACTCGTCGCGCAGCTTCCTGATCCGCTCGACCGGATCGTCGTCAGCCGGAGGAATGGTGTCGATCAACGTTCGGAGTTCTTCAAGGGTCCATGCCCGTTTCGGCGGATCGTCGATTTCCACGACCGTGACTTCAGCGTCCTTGGATGTATCGAGGCCCTCCCGGAGGTCGGCTGGCAAATCGGCGATGGGATATCTCTCCCTGACGAACTTGTTCATCGTCGACTCCTCCCGACCTCCAATACCACGCCCTCACTGGAACGTCTTCCTGGGATCGAACGCGTCCCTGACCGCCTCGCCGATGAAGATCAGCAGGCTCAGCATGATCGCGATCACGAAGAAGCCGGCGAGGCCGAGCCAGGGGGCCTGCAGGTTGGACTTGCCCTGCGCCAGCATCTCGCCCAGCGACGGCGAACCGGGTGGCAGGCCGAAGCCGAGGAAATCGAGCGAGGTGAGCGTCGAGATCGAGCCGTTCAGGATGAACGGCATGAACGTCAGCGTCGCCACCATGGCGTTCGGCAGCACGTGCTTGACCATGATCGTCGCGTTGGAGAGGCCGAGCGCCCGCGCCGCCTTGACGTATTCGAAGTTGCGGGCGCGCAGGAACTCGGCCCGGACGACATGGACGAGCGCCACCCACGAAAACAGGAGCAGGATCCCCAGCAGCACCCAGAAGCTCGGCGCGATCACCGACGAGATGATGATCAGGAGGTAGAGCGACGGCACGCTGGTCCAGATCTCGATCACGCGCTGGAAGATCAGG
>CAZVMY010000558.1:0-451 GCA_964628955.1 uncultured Methylocystis sp. | reverse complement strand
CGCGATGCCGATCACCGACGAAACCAGCGCCAGCGTCAACCCGAAGAGCACGGAGATGCGGAAGCCGTAGATCAGCCGCGCCACCACGTCGCGGCCGCGGTCGTCGGTGCCGAGCCAGTTCCATTCGATGGCGAGGCAGCCCGTGCCCCCCCTCTTCTCGGCGACCGTCCGGCACTCGGCGTCGGAGAGCAGCCACGTCGGCGGCGAGGGTGCGGGTTTCGGCAGTTCGAGGTTGATCGTGTTGTAGGAGAAGCGGATCGGCGGCCAGAGCATCCAGCCGTTGGCCTCGATCTCGTCCGCGATGACGGGATCGCGGTAGTCCGTGATCGCGAGGAAGCCGCCGAATTTCTCTTCCGGGTAGCTGACGGCGATCGGATACAGCGTCTCGCCCTTGTAGCGGACCAGGATCGGCCGGTCGTTGGCGATGAACTCCGCGAACAGAGACACGACG
>CAZVMY010000557.1:0-2063 GCA_964628955.1 uncultured Methylocystis sp. | reverse complement strand
CTGGCACAGCGTGACCTTGGTTTCCTGCATCGCAGTGACCGGGTCGTAGCCGTAGGTCGTGAACGTGTTGACGCTTTCGCCGAGCACGATCGGGTCCGTGCCCTTCGGATAACTATTCCGCTGGTCGACGCCGAGGAACCAGCCGGCGAAGTGGAACGGCATGAAGGCCACGCCCTTGCCGACGCGCTCGGTGACCAGCGCCTTCATCCGGCCGGTGGATGCGTTCTCCGGTCCGGTCACGGTGACCCACTGCCCGTCGCGGATGCCCCGCTCCGAAGCGTCGGCCGGGTTGATCTCGACGAACATGTCCTGCTGGAGTTCCGCCAGCCACTTGTTCGACCGGGTTTCCTCGCCGCCGCCCTCGTACTCGACAAGGCGACCGGAGGTGAGGATGATCGGGAAGGTCTTGGCAACACCGGAGTCCAGCGCCTTCTTCTGAACGGTGGCGCCGATGTTGGCCAGACGGAACTGCTTGAAGTCCGGCCGCGTCGGATATTTCGCCACGAGATCGGGCCGTGCCGTGTAGATCGGTTCACGATGGACCGGCACGGGATCCGGCAGGTTCCAGGCCACGACGCGGGCCTTGGCGTTGCCGTAAGGCAGGACGCCGTGATCGAGACAGACCCGGATGATGCCGCCCGAGAGGTCGGTCGCCCACGAGACGCCGGCCGGGTTGGCGCCGCCGACGCGGGCGATGGTCGCCGTTTCGGTCGCCGTCAGTTCCTTGTCCCAGCCCAGCCGCTGCAGCACGCCGAAGGTGAACTCCGGATAACCGTCGCGGATGTCGGACCCCTGCGAGAAGGAGCCCTCGGCCAGGAGGTTCGCCCCGGCATTCTCGCCGGGCAGCAGACCGGCGCTGCCACGCTCCACCCCGAAGCGCGCGCGGAAGGTTCCGCCGCCGTCCTTCACGTGGAGATTGGTGTTGTACAGCGTGTGCGTGCCGGGATGCCGGATCGCCGGCGTGCCCCAGCACGGCCACGGCAGGCCGTAATAATCACCGCCGACGTCCGCCGTCTCCTTGGCGGCACGCAGCGTGACGAGGTCGAACTTGCCCTGGTTCGCCATATGCGCCTTGAGGCGCTCGGGGCTCTGGCCCGAATAGCCGGTCGACCAGCCGCCGCGGTTGATCTCGCGCAGGATCGATTCGGCCTCCGGTTCGTCGCCGAACTTGCCCTTGACCATGGTGATGTTCTTGAACATCCGGTCGGCGAAGCCGAGCTTCTGGGCGAGCTTGTACATCACCCAGTAGTCGTTGGCCGATTCGAAGATCGGTTCGACCACCTTCTCGCCCCACTGGATCGACCGGTTCGACGCCGTACGCGAGCCCGAGCACTCGAACTGCGTCGAGATCGGCAGGAGATAGGTGCCGTTCTTGCGGCCCGAGATGGCCGCGAACGTCGTGGGATGCGGGTCGGCGACCACGAGAAGGTCGAGCTTCTCGATGCCCTTCGTCATCTCGGGCATGCGCGTGACGGTATTGCCGCCGTGACCGAAGATGATCGCACCCTTGACGCTGTCGGGCTGCTCGATGTCCTTCTTGTCCGCGAGTACGGCATCGAACCAGCGGGTCGACGGGATGCCCGGCGCCTCCATGAACTTCTTGTCGACGAAGCGTGAGAGCAGGTAGTCGTATTCGACTTCCCAGACGCGGGCCCAGTGCCGCCACGCGCCTTCGACCAGCCCGTAATACAGCGGCAGCGACGTGATATCGAGACCGAGGTCGGTCGCGCCCTGAACGTTGCAATGGCCGCGGAAGATGTTCGCGCCCGTGCCGTAGGCGCCGACGTTGCCGGTCGCGAGCAGCAGCGTGCACGAGGCACGCACGTTCGCGGTGCCCACCGTCTTCTGCGTCTGTCCCATGCACCAGATCAGCGTCGAGGGCTTCTGGGTCGCGAACATGCGCGCGACGTTCTCGAGCTGTGCCGCCGGCACGCCCGACACCCGCTCGACCTCCTCGGGCGTCCATTTCTCGACCTCGGCCCGGACCTGCTCCATGCCGTAGACGCGGCTCTTGATGAAGTCCTTGTCTTCCCAGCCGTTCTTGAAGATGACGTGCAGCATGC
>CAZVMY010000556.1:0-2063 GCA_964628955.1 uncultured Methylocystis sp. | reverse complement strand
GGCGTCGGCCGCAAGACCGCGAACGTCGTGCTCAACATGGCCTTCGGCCAGCCGACCATGGCGGTCGACACCCATGTCTTCCGCGTCTCGAACCGCATTCCGCTGGCGCCCGGCAGCACGCCCGAGCAGGTCGAGGCCGGTCTGGAGCGCCGCATCCCGCCCGATTATGCGCTCCACGCGCATCACTGGCTGATCCTGCACGGCCGCTATGTCTGCAAGGCGCGCCTGCCCGATTGCCCGCGCTGCATCGTCTTCGACCTATGCCGGGCCGTCGACAAGCGGGTGACGCCGGTTGCGGAGGCCAGCCCGGCGCCGGGTCAGAACCTGCCGTCGTAAGCCTGTCCCTCGATCGCCGCGCCGATCACGGTGAACCGGTCGGCGGCGAGCGCTGTCGCCAGCGCCGCCCGCAGTTCGGCACGCGACCGCACGGTGACGCCGTCGCCGCCGAAGGCGCGGCCGATCGCGCCGAAGTCGTGCCGGCCGAAATCGACGCCGAGATTGGGGAGCTGCCGGCCACGCTGCTTGAGCTCGATCAGCGCGAGCGAGGCGTCGACGAACACCACCACGATCACGGGCAGGCCGAGTTCGGCTGCCGTGGCGAGTTCGCCCACCACCATCAGCATGCCGGCATCGCCGGTGAACGCGACGACCGGACGGCCGGGCTCGGCCATCTTCGCGCCCATCGCGAGCGGCAGGGCGCAGCCCATCGTGCAGAGCCCGGTCGATTGCAGCAGTTGACGGGGCTCGTGCGCCGTCCACATCTGGCTGAGCAGGATGCGATGGGCGCCGCTGTCCACGGTGGCGATCGTCGCCGCCGGCAGCACCCGGCGCGCCTCGTCGACGATGGCGGCTGGTCCCCACGCCTCGTCGCGGGGAAAGGCGGCGGCCAGCCCGGACCTCGCCGTCGTCAGCTCCGGCCCTTCCCAGACCGGGTGGCGCTGGACGCCGCGTCCGAGCGCTGCGAGCCCTTCGCCGACGTCGCAGACGAAGGCCAGACCCGCCTGATGCATGTAATGCGTGTTGGGCGCCGCCATCACGTCGATCACCCGCGTGGTCGCCGGGTCCCAGAGTTCGCGCCACCCCGTGCGCATCTCGATCGGATCGTAGCCGGCGAGAAGGATCAGGTCCGCGGCCGCGAAGAGCGGCGCGAGATGCCGGTCGGCCAGGGGCGACAGGCCGGCGCCGCCGAGGCAGAGCGGATGATCTTCCGCGACGACGCCTTTCGCCTTGTAGGTGGTGACGAACGGCATCTGGAACTTCTCGGCCAGGGTCCGGATGGCCTGCGCGGCGGCCGGATCCATGGCATCGAGGCCGACGAGCATGATCGGGCGCCGGGCCTCTTCCAGCCACTCGCGCGCGAAGGCGAGGTCCGCCGTCTCGGCCGGCAGAACCGGGGCGGGCCTGCGGTTGCGGCGGAGCCGGGTCGGCTCGACCGTCGTCTCGGCGACGCCGATCGGCACGTCGATGTGCACGGGGCCGAAGCGCGGCGTGGTCGCCAGCGTCAGCGCCCGGTCCGCGATGATGTCGGCGCCGGCCGCGGTGAGCCGGAACGTGCCCTTGGTGATCGGGCGGAACATCGCCTGATGATCGAACACCTGATGCGTGTAGGTCAGGGCCTCGTCGTCATCCACGCAGCCCGTGAGGACCATGAGCGGCACGCGGTCCTGCTCGGCATTAGCGACCACGTTGACGCCGTTCGCGGCGCCCGGCCCGAGCGTCGCCACGAGGATGCCGGGTGCCCCGGTGCGCTGGTAGACACCCTCCGCCATGAAGCCGCCGGCGTTCTCGTGCTTGACGAGGACGAACGCGATGCCCGCTCTCTCCAGCGCGTCGATCAGCGTGACGACTTCGCCACCGGGCATGCCGAAAGCGTGACGGCATCCCGCTTCGTAGAGCCGGCGCGCGAGAAGGTCGACCGAAAGAGCCATGAATCCGATCCCGTGACGCGCCAGCGATGCCGGCAAATTCACGATACGGCAACGCCAATGTGTGGAGGCATGGCGGGAAAGCGTCCGAAGCATGGCGGTTGTTGGCTCCCGTTCATCTGTTCCCCCCTAACGTTC
>CAZVMY010000555.1:0-2064 GCA_964628955.1 uncultured Methylocystis sp. | reverse complement strand
CGCGTCGCCGCCGCGTTCATGGCCTTCAGATCGGATTGCAACTCGTCGACGGACCGCATGGCTGTCTCCTTTCGGCTGGGATGGATGGCCCCCTGGAGCCCCTTCAGGCTGGCGATGAACTGCCCCGCGATGTCCGCCACCGCGAGGCGCTCGTGATCGGGCTGGGTGGGATCGATATGGGCCGCCAACGCCCTCTGCACCGCCTCCAGCCCCTCCGTGCGGGTCGGCACGTGGATCGCATCGTTCCGCTTGGCCTCGATCCGCGCCAACGCCCTCTTAGGCGGCGTCTCACCCCGCAGCGCGGCGTCTTCGACGAGATGCACGTCGCGGAGCTTGAACGCCGGCGCGGAAGCCCGCGCCAGCCTGCGGGTTGCCACCATATCGATGCAATGGGCACGCGCATGTTCGGCGAAGCTCTGACGCCAGCGCGCGAAATCCTGGATCTTCGGGTCGAGCTTCTGGCCGCTCTCGGCCCGCATCGTGATGACCGCATGGGCATGCACGTGGTCGCGGTCCTGATGCAGCGCGAACAGGTAGCGGTGCCCTTGGAAGGTCTCTCCGAGGAAGGCGCGCGCCGTGGCGCGAAAGCTCTCGACATCGGTCCCGGCCTTGGCCGACATGACAAGATGCATTGTGTCGCGGATGCGCCGGCTGTTCAGGCTTGGCGCCCAAGCGCGGGCCACTGCGCTCGCCTCGGCCGGCGTCGGGACGGCGCCGCCGTCATGCAGATGCACAAGTCCCCGCGCCACCAGCCGCGCCAACCGGTAGCCGAGACCATCCTTCCCGTGGCCGGTGCTGCCGAGTTCGACCTGGATGGCCCCATAGCGGTCCAGCTGTCGGGCATGCAATGACGCGGCGATCGTCTTGCAGCCCGCCGCCGACACATCGAGCCGCCGCCGGTCCGGCGCCGCCAGAACGGCCACGACCGTGATCGTGCCGCTGCCTTCCGGATCGCGCTGCCAGGCGAAGCGGCGGGGTCCAAGCGCGGCTGTGAGCGCCGCGGTTACCTCATCCGACTCCCCTTGTAGGCCGGCGACCTTCAGGGTCGCGACATCCTTGGAGGGTGCCCGGTTTGCGAAGAGATCAGCCCAACCGGCGGTCTCGGCACGGATTGATTCGCGGCCCGTCAGGCGAAAGCCGGACTCGGTTTCGATGGCGAGCTCGCCATCGCGGCTGAGATAGTCGGTCAGGGCTCCGACCCGGCGCGACCCGGCGGCGAAGGAGGCGATCTTGATCACGGCCGCCTGGCGGCCAGGAGCTGCGCTGCCGGACGCAACCCGGTCCCGGACTGAGAAGGCGCGCGCCGATCCTGTGGCGGCACCGCTTGAGCGAGGTCGATCACCACGAGACCTGACGCCTCCGCCACCACCGCGCAGCCGGCGGCCGCGGCGCTCGTCCTCGTCGTCGAACGCGGCGGGGACGGTCGCTAGCGCACGTGATAGCTGCTCGGCGATGTCCAGCAGTCCGATCATGTTTGCGCTCGTTCTGTCGCCGACGGATCAGTGTCGCGCCGTCGTTGTCGTGGTTCTTCGAGGGCCACCAGCAGCGCGCGGGTGCCGCGGTTCAGCTGGATGATCTCGGTGAGGACGGCGCCCAACGTGCGGGCATCGAATGCGTCGCTGTAATTGAGACGCCGGGCGACCTGGTTGAGGTTGACCCCGGCACGCTCGAATGCGCTTCGCAGTTCGCGAATGTTCTCGAGCAAGATCGGGGCGTGCGGAGCCGGAGCGCCAGCCAGCATCCGCAACGCGTGCCGGAGCACGGCGGCGCGGGAGAGCTTGTGACGCCGCGCGACGTCATCGAGCGCCTCTCGCTCGTCATCCCCAAGGCGGATTAACAAGGCCTGCATCGCGCGATCCTTATTCTACTGTTTCATATCATTTTTTGACGATGGAAACGAGCCGCTGCCGTGGCCGATATCGGATCACAGCCGACACTCTCGAACGTCAGTTCCTTCGCTTCCGCTGCCACGTCAGTGGCGGCGGTGGGACATCCGCAGATCGCCGCCAGGCGATATCGCCATGTCCTATCCTGCCATCACAACCTTATCGAATTTCTGGGAGG
>CAZVMY010000554.1:0-2080 GCA_964628955.1 uncultured Methylocystis sp. | reverse complement strand
GGGGAGCCGACAGTCTCACCCACTTCACAGGCGACGTGCAGGGTCTATCCCCGCAGGTGCGGGGGAGCCATGCTGGCAGAGGCCAAGGCGGAAATCGACCAGGGTCTATCCCCGCAGGTGCGGGGGAGCCCGTCGCGAGCGTCGGGAGAAATATCCGACGCCGGGTCTATCCCCGCAGGTGCGGGGGAGCCTCGACGATGTCGGCGACGGCGGCGACGTCGTCGGGTCTATCCCCGCAGGTGCGGGGGAGCCTGCCACGTCCCGTTCACGCCGATCCACGCGAGGGGTCTATCCCCGCAGGTGCGGGGGAGCCAAAAGAAGATCGCGCAATATCGAATAAGCAAAGGGTCTATCCCCGCAGGTGCGGGGGAGCCGCCGACATGGTGACGGTCAAGAAAGCCGCATCGGGTCTATCCCCGCAGGTGCGGGGGAGCCACCGTGGGGCATAATCAAGTTCCGCTCTGAGGGGGTCTATCCCCGCAGGTGCGGGGGAGCCGACCGTCATCGTCACGGAGACCGCGTCAGATCGGGTCTATCCCCGCAGGTGCGGGGGAGCCTCGTCCCGCCGGCCGTGGTGATTCAGGGCACCGGGTCTATCCCCGCAGGTGCGGGGGAGCCGGATCACGCTCGGCGAGGCCGCAGACTTGGCGGGGTCTATCCCCGCAGGTGCGGGGGAGCCCTGACGGATGACGCACAGGACGCGAGCGACGAGGGTCTATCCCCGCAGGTGCGGGGGAGCCTCGATCTGAAACAGCTTGAACAGCAGATATTTGGGTCTATCCCCGCAGGTGCGGGGGAGCCCATGTGGACGTCTGGCTCGGGACGATGCCCGGGGGTCTATCCCCGCAGGTGCGGGGGAGCCTCTGGTGACGAAGCTATTGTTCCATCTGTAAATGTCAAACAGCAGCGTCGAATCGGCCGTTGCGCTTAACGCGAGCTAAAGTGGCCGTCTGACGAGCAGCATGGCGTCCTGAGCCACAATGTCTTTGGGCGCTTCGCCAAGTGTGGCGAGGCCTATCCCGCCGTTGGCAGTCGTCTCGGCCCAAGTCATAACGACGGCGCCGCGGCCCAAGCGCCCGTGCCAGTCCGCCAGCACGTTCCAGATGCGACCGCGCACGGCCAGACTCATTCGCGGATGCGCGTAGACGCCGGCCGAGAGCTCCAGCATCGCAGAGCCAAGGAAGCCGCGGTAGCGCGCCTCCACGTCGCGGGTGATGACGACGACCATCGGCATCACGCATCCACCTCCATGCCGCGCGGACCGACCAGCGTTTTGATGCGGTCGATCATCGTAGGGATCACATCGCGGGCGCGAAAGAGCTTCGCCGCGCGCCGGCGTGCCAGGCGCTCCACCGGCTCACCGCCGGCTTTCGCCTCTTTGGCAGCGCCGAAGGCGATTTCGAGCGTCACGTCGTGGCGGTTTAGATCGGCGATGTCGAGCACGAAGGATTGGCCGCTGTCTTCATGAACGAAGCCCAGCTGCGGAATCGCTCCTACGCTCGCGACGGCAACGGCGGCGGCTGCTCGCATCGCGCTCGAAGCATGATTCAGCGCCTGGTTCGCAAGGTCTCCGGCGTTGGGGTCCTCGCGGTCGTAGTCACGGCCCTTCCAAGGCACGCCGAAGCGTTCGGCGGCGAGCTGGTAGGCGCGTTTGATGCGCTGGCCCTCCTGACCGCGCAGCACCTCGATGTCCCGGGTGCGGACAATCTCGCCTAACCGCAGCGCATACATCGCGCGCGCGACTTCCATGCGGGTCGCGGGATCCGCCCAGAGCCGCGCCTGTTCGCGCGCCAGCGCCGAGCTGTCCGGCATCAGCGGCGGCGCTGTGTAGAAGCGGACTGCGCCCTCCCCGATGGCCGCCAGCGCGCAGCCGTGACGCGCCAGCAGGCGAAGCGCGTCATGCGTGACGCTGGAGCCCGGCCCCAGCAGCACGATCGAGATCGACTGGTGGGGCACCTGATAGTCCCCGGCAATCAGTTCGCCGCCGCCGGCGGTGACGAAGCGCAGGCAGCCGTCCTCGACCTCTAGCCGTCCGCGGTCGAGCCAGAGAAGCCCGTGTCTATCGCGATGCGGGATACGC
>CAZVMY010000553.1:0-2086 GCA_964628955.1 uncultured Methylocystis sp. | reverse complement strand
GCGTGGACAATCGCAGGCGGGCCAGCAGGTTGAAGCAGACGAGCGCGAGGACGTGCCCGGCGCGCAGGCTCTGCTGAAGGGCCTGGACATTCTCCTCGCGATCGGCTCGGCGCCGGGTCCACTGCGCTTCGGCGACATCGAGAAGGCGGTCGCCATGCCGCGCGCCTCGCTGCATCGCCTTCTGGCAGCCCTCGCGAGCCGCAACCTCGTCCGCTACGATCCGCGCAAGCGCCGCTACGAAGTGGGTACGCGCGTGCTCGAACTCTCCCGGCGGACGCTGGACCGCAGCGAAGTCATCCGGGCGGCGAAGCCGGAGATGGCGCGGCTGGCGCGGCTGCTGAAGCGGACCATCTGCCTGATGGTCCTCGACCGCAACGAAGTCTTCGTGCTCGATTTCGAGGATGCCGATCCTTCCTACGGCCGGCTCGTGCGCCTGTGGCCGCGCCTGCCGCTGCTCGGCAGCGCCGCCGGCCGGGCGATGCTGGCCGCCCTCCCCCGCGACCAGGCGATCGAACGCATTACCGCGGCCGCGAACGGCGCTCCGCCGGAGACCCGCACGATGGCCGAAATCGATATCGGCAAGGCGCTGGGCTACGCGGTCTTCCTGGCGGAGCCGACGAGCGGGCGACCTTCGGCGGCGGCGGCCCTGCTCGACGAGAACGGCTTCCCGGTCGCAGTCATGACCTGCCTTTTCGAGAGCGCCTCCGCCTCGCTCGAGGATCTGCACGAGACCGGACGGCTGCTGGCCGACGGGGCCCGTCGCGCCTCACGGCAGATTGGCATCGGTCCGGAGACGCCGTTCGTCGTGCGGAGCCCGGAGGCGGCGGCCGATCAGCGCGTCGAGGCGCTGCCGACCGGTCGCGATTTCGTCGGCGAGAACCCGCTGTGGGACCCAACGCGCGGGCGGCTCTTCTGGGTCGATGTTCTGGCGCCGGCCCTGCGCTGGTGGGATCCCACGACGCGCGAGGCGGGGCGCAGCGAACTGCCCGGAGTAACGGCGGGCCTCGCCCTCGATGGCGAGGGCCGGCTCGTAGCCTGCGGCCAAGGCGGCTTCAGCGTGATCGACCCGGGTTCCGGGCGCTGCGTGCGCCTCTTTAATCCCGAGGCCGACAAGCCCGACAATCGCTTCAATTCGGCGGGTGTGGACCCCTTGGGCCGCATCTGGGCGGCAACCATGGCGCTCGACCACAGCATCGGCCGCGGCGCGCTCTGGAGCCTATCCGCGGACAGCGGCGCCAGGCAGCACCGGACTGCGGTCGGCATGCCGAAGAACCCCGTCTTCTCCGCGGATGGCAGTATCCTTTACATTGCCGATGCGAGCCTACCAGGCGTGCGCTGCTTCGCGGTCGATCCGGCGAGCGGCGAAGTAGGCGAAGAGCGCATTTTCCTGCAGACGGATCCCGCCGGCGGCCGGCCGAACGGCATCGCCATGGATCGTGAGGGATGCCTCTGGGTGACTTGGCTGGGAGGCTGGAGCGTACGCCGCTACGATCCGGACGGCGCCATGATCGAGTCGATTTCGCTCCCGGTCCCGATGCCGACGAGCTGCGCCTTCGGCGGCCCGGCGCTCGATACGCTCTATATCACCAGCACCTACATCAGAATGCCGCCAGGCATGACGGCGGATGCGCCGGCAGCGGGTCAGCTGTTTGCGGTCCAACTGCGCCCGCTGGGTGCCCCCACTCCGCTCTATGGTGTAGGGACAGCGCCATGAGCCCGCGCGAGATCATTCCCGCCACAGCATTGCTGCCTGTCCATATGGCGCAGGCCCTGACTGGTGAATCGCCATTCTGGGATGCTGACAGGGGTGTGCTTTGGTGGATAGACATCCAGGGGCAGCGCCTGCTCGGCTTCTCGCCGGCCACTGGCGAACGGTCAGAGCACCGGCTGCCGCTCATGCCCGGCTTCGTTATCGGCCGGCGGGGCGGCGGGCTCGCGCTGGGGCTTGAGGACGGGATCTACGACTTCGATCCCGCTGTGGGCCTGGGCGACCAGCTCGTCGCCGTGGAGACGGATAAGCCGGGAAACCGGCTGAACGCCGGCAAGCCCGACCCCCGGGGACGACTCTGGTTCGGTACGATGGACA
>CAZVMY010000552.1:0-2087 GCA_964628955.1 uncultured Methylocystis sp. | reverse complement strand
CGAAAAGCTCCCGAAAAGGAGCTTGCATCACAATCGCCGACATGACGGAATCACCAGAAGACGCTTATGGGTTTATAGCCTAGTGTTCCTTGACTTCGGCGAAATCGGGGCAAATCACTTCAGTTGCACGGTTGTGAAACGGCATCATAATCTCAGCGTGTGGAATCTGCTCAAGACCAACGCCAGAATTTCCGCGGTCCAGCAACGGGAAATAGAATTGCTTTGAAGCCGTGGGGCAAAACGGTCGACGGCGTAACGCACCACCTCGCAAACCATTGCGCGGATGTGGCCGCTTGCTTTGAGGCGCTGATAGCCCAGCCGACCATTCTTCAGCGGCTCGAACGCGCAGCAGGCCGGGCGATGAGCGGTGTCGATCTGGCGCGCTTGTCGATGCTCGCCTTCCTGCACGACGCCGGCAAGTTGCATCCTGGCTTTCAGGCGAAGGGCTGGCCAAGCGGCCATGGTGTGGCGCTGCATGGCCATGAAGGAGAGGGCGCGGCAATCTTCTGCAGTGGCGTCGAAGGTGGAGCCATCGCCCGAAACCTCCACAGTGACGCGATTGCGTCCTGGGGTGAGCCGGAGACGCTTGCCGCGCTGCGTCACGCGTTCTTCTCCCATCACGGCCGGCCGATCCAGATGCTACCACTGCATTCAAATGCGTGGGGCGGTGGCCGAAGGCTCGGCTACGATGCGATCGCAGCATCCACGGCGATAGGCCGACTGCTGCCAATCTGGTTTCCGGAGGCTTTCTCAGAGGGTGACCCGTTGCCCGATGCGCCCGACCTCCAGCATCTGGTCTGTGGCCTTGTCGCGCTCGCGGACTGGCTTGGGTCAAACCGCGCGATCTTCGAATTCGCCGCCGACATTAGCCCTGGTTACATGGAGATTGCGCGTCGAAAAGCTCAAGGCGCCGTTGCTGACGTCGGCCTCGACGTCAGCCGCTGGCGTGCCGTCCTTGCTGCGCCCCCGCCCTTCGCCGCGGTCGCCGCTGGCCGCAGCGCGCGTGCCGCTCAGGAAGCGATCGGCGACTGGCCAACAAACGACCAGCTCGTGATCCTCGAGGCCGAAACAGGCTCAGGCAAGACTGAAGCAGCGCTCTGGCGCTTCGCCAGACTCTTCGCGGCGGGGCGGGTCGACGCGCTCTACTTCGCCGTCCCCACGCGTGCGGCCGCCAGGCAGCTTCACGGCCGGGTCTTGCGATCGATGCGCAGCCTCTTCGGCCCTGTTGCCCCCGAGCCGGTGCTGGCAATACCGGGATACATCAAGGCGGGCGATCACGAAGGTCAGGCGCTGCCTGACTTCACCGTATTGTGGCCGGACGATCCGGATGAGGAGACGCGCCTCGCCCGCTGGGCGGCGGAGAGCGCGCGGCGCTTCCTCGCCGCGCCGGTGGCGGTCGGCACCGTCGATCAGGCCATGCTCGCCGGCCTGCAGGTTAAGCATGCCCATCTGCGCGGCGCGGCGCTGTCGCGCGCGCTGCTCGTGATCGACGAGGTTCATTCGAGCGATCCTTGGATGACTGAGATCCAGGCGCATTTGCTCGACACGCATCTCGCGCGCGGCGGCTCCGCAATGCTGATGTCGGCGACCCTGGGCGCTTCCGCGCGCATGCGCTGGCTCGGCGGCCGGCGCGCCGTGCCGCCGTCCCTTGCCGAAGCCATGGCGACGCCCTACCCCGCGGTGTGGGGCCGCGGCGGCGCGATGCGGGCCGTAACCGCCGACGGACGGCGCAAGACGGTCGCCATGGGCCTCGCAGGCTCGTGGTCGGCCGAAGAGGCGGCCCGCCATGCGATCGAGGCGGCCAGTGCAGGCGCCCGTGCGCTTGTCGTGCGCAACACGGTCAAGGCGGCGGTCGAGACCTTCGCCGCCGTGCATGTCATGGGCGGCGCGGACCTGCTGTGGCGCGTCGCCGACGGCCCGGCGCTGCACCATTCGCGCTTCGCGGCGGAGGACCGGAAGCTGCTGGACGACGCCGTCGAAGCGGCGCTGTCGAAGAATGCGGCCGAGCGACCGTCGGGCGGTGCGATCGTGATCGGGACGCAGACGCTGGAGCAGTCACTGGTCTGCCTGCGCAATGGCGGCCATGT
>CAZVMY010000551.1:0-2091 GCA_964628955.1 uncultured Methylocystis sp. | reverse complement strand
GGACCTCGGCGCGGCCGCGCAGGTCGGCAGGGATGAACTTGCCGGTCTTCTCGCCGAGATACAGAAGCATGGCGCCGGATTCGAACAGGGAGACCGGCTCGCCGCCGCCCGCCGGCGCGTGGTCGAGGAGGGCCGGAATGCGGTTGTTCGGAGCGATCTTCAGGAACGCCGGATCGAACTGCTCGCCCTTGCTGATGTTGATCGGGATGATCTTGTACGGGAGGCCGGCCTCCTCGAGGAACATCGTGACCTTGTGGCCGTTCGGCGTGGTCCAGTAGTAGAGGTCGATCATCGCTGGGTTCCGATCCAGTACGGTTCGTCGGGTCGGCGCTCAGGCGCCGGCCTCGAAATAAGATCGCCTGCCGCGATTTGCAGCGGTGGCCGCCCCTTTTTTGCCGTGATCCGACCGGGCGTCACGCCGCCTTGCGGAGCGCGGTCAGCGCCGGGAGGAACTCGCTCGGGTCCGGCCGGGTGGTGTAGTCGGGGTCGACCTCGGCATAGGCGACGATGCCGTCCGGCCGGATGACGAAGCGCGCCGGCATCGGCAGGGTCCAGCTGTCGTCACCGTTGAAGGTCGGCAGGTCGAGCTTGAAGGTCCCACCGTAAAGCGCCTTCACGGCGGGTTCGAGCGTGAACTTCAGGCCATAGGCTGCTGCGACCGCATTGCCGGCATCGCCGAGGATCGGGAAGGTGAGACCGTTGTCCCGCTTCGCCTTCCGGCTGTTCACGGCCGTCTGCGGCGAGATCGAGACGAGGCTGGCGCCGGCCGCCTGGATCTCAGGCAGCGCCGCCTGCAGCGCCTTCAGATCGGCGTTGCAATAGGGGCACCAGACGCCCCGGTAGAACGTCACGATCGCCGGCCCGCGCGCCAGAAGGTCGGCGAGCGACACGAGGTTGCCCTCGTCGTCGGGCAGCGAGAACGCTGGCGCCGGCTGTCCGGCCTTCAGTGCCCGCTCGGCCTGGCCACTCGCCCTGAGCGCGGCTGTGCCTGCGGCCATGGTGGCGAGCGCCTCGGGCGGTAGCCGTGTTTTCGCCCCCGCGGCGATGGCCGCGAGGGTTTCACGAAGCGACATGGGAAACCTCCTTCGGAGAAGAGCCGCCGAACCGGGCATCGCGCCCGGTTCGAATCTGGCGGCCGGTATTACTGCTTGCCTTTCCGGCCGCGCACTTCGTCGTGCTTGATCACCTCGGGCCAGGCGGCGTTCGCCTTCGTGAGATAGCCGGGGATGTCTTTCACCCAGGTCGTCTGCACGTCCTTGCTGTGGTTGAGGTAGAGCTTGCCGTCGACGACCGTGAAGGCGGCGGGATCGATGTCGGCCTTGTAGCCGCGCGAGGTGCCGTAGGCGCAGAAGCCGCCGAACTGGGGGGCGTACTTGTCGGGCGCCGCCGCGAAGGTGGCCCGGTTCTCGGCCGAGGCGAACTGGAAGGTCGCGCCCTTGTAGTCCATCGTGAAGTTCGGAGAGCCCTCGACCGGCTTGCCGTCCGTGAAATAGGCGACCGGGTCGTACCCCTTGATGGCCGCGCCCGACTTGGCGCCATCGACGTCGTTGATCTCACCGGCCAGCGCGCCCGCCAGCGTGAACGCCGCGAAGACGCCGGCGACGGCTGACCGGCGGACGAGCCGGCCGATGCTTCTGGAACGATCGTTCGTCATGCCTTGCACTCCCTTGCCTGACCGGCCGCTAAGCAGCAAGTTAGGTGCCAGACGCGGACCGTGTCCATCGCCCGGACCGTCCCGCCGATCACATCCGCTTGACGGTCGGTGATCAGCCGCCCGTTCCGCCGTGATGGAGATGGCAGGCCGCTTCGCCGCCTGCCGCCAGCGGCAGCAACGCCGGCTCTTCCGCCGCGCATCGCGGGCCGGCATGCGGGCAGCGGGTGCGGAAGGCGCAGCCCGACGGCGGCGCCAGCGGCGAGGGGATCTCGCCCGCGATCGGCCGGAAGGACGACAGGTCGGCATCGTCCAGCGCCAGCCGCGGAACGCTGGCGAGCAAGGCCTGCGTGTAGGGATGCGCCGGCCGCTCGAACAGCGCTTCGGCCGCTGCAAGCTCGACGATCCGACCGAGATACATGATCGCCACCCGGTTGCTG
>CAZVMY010000550.1:0-2126 GCA_964628955.1 uncultured Methylocystis sp. | reverse complement strand
CCGGAATGGGACGCCGAATTCGCCGCGCCGCTGATGAAGACGCTGAGGGACGTGCTGGTGGCGTGCCGGGCGTGGGGGGAGGCGTGAGGCTTGGGGCGCGGCCGCACACCGGCGGACCGATGATGATCTTTTCCCTTCCCGTGGAAATTTAGCTTTGCTATTGTTTCTGTGGAGGATCGATCGATGACGATCATCGACCACCAGACGGTCAGGGCCGAGGAGGGCGCGGTCGTCACTAGGGCGACGCTTCGTGCCGCTGCACGGCTCGGGCTGAAGGCCAGGAAACTCGCTCAGGTCATCGGCGTATCCGAGCCGACGGTTTCGCGGCTCAAGAGTGGCTCGGTCGTGCTCGAACGCGGCTCCAAGTCGTTCGAACTGGCGATTCTGTTCGTCCGTCTGTTCCGCTCGCTGGATGCCGTGACCGGCGGAGACGAGACGGTCGCCCGGGCCTGGCTCGTCAATCCCAACACCGCCCTCGGCGGCGCGCCGATCGACCGCATCGTCGGGATCACCGGATTGTTCGATGTCATCGCTTATCTGGACGCCCGACGCGCTCTCGTGTGAGGCGAAGTCCTATCAGGGAACAGGTTGGCGCCTGGTCGAAGCGCAGCATCGCGTCTCGACGCTGAAGCTTACCGACGACCTTGACGAACAGGCGCTGCTCGAACGGCTGATCGAGGACACGAAGCCCCTCATCCCGGCCGAATGCCGCCATCTCGATTATCTGCTGGCCACGCCGTTTCGCTATGGCGCGATCTACCCCCATGGCTCCCGCTTCCGGCGGGCGGGCAGGACCGCGGGCGTCTTCTACGCGGCCGAGCACGAAGAGACGGCCGTGGCCGAGCTGGCGTTCTACCGCCTGCTGTTCTTCATGGAGTCGCCGGGTCTGCCGTGGCCGTCGGACGCCGCCGAGTTCACGGCCTTCGCCGTCGCCCTCGAGGCGGACCGGGCGCTCGACCTGACGGCGCCGCCGCTCTCCGGCGACCGGGCCGCCTGGACGGCGCCGACCGATTACGCCGCCTGCCAGGCGCTGGCGGATGGCGCCCGCACCGCGGATTGCGCGATCATTCGCTATGAATCGGTGCGCGATCCCCGGCATCGCGCCAATCTGGCAGTACTGAACTGCGCCGCCTTCGCGAAGCCGGCCCCGGTCGAGCGCCGGACGTGGCGTCTCAAGGTCGGGCCGGCGGGCGTGCAGGCGATCTGCGAGTTTCCGGTGGTGCGAGTGGAATTTGATCGCGAGGTGTTTGGCGGGGATGCACGGCTGACAATTGGTATCATGTCATCGTAATCCTAAGGACCTGATGGGATAGAAGGCGTGGGTGAAGCAAGAGCCCGGGGGCGGCTCAAAAATGTCCTCCTCCAACAACATCCCCACTGCATCTTTTGTGGCGGCCTTGCGGCGGCAACGACTGTCGATCATGTGCCGCCGCGCGCAATGTTCAGAGGGAAGCAGCGGCCACAAGGGCTTGAGTTCGCGTGCTGCCGGAACTGCAACAACGGCACGAGCGATGCAGACCTCGTTGCCAGCTTCATGGCGCGGATCCATCCGTCGAAGGCAGAAAACACCCAAGAGGTAGAGTTGAGGGAGTTCTCTCATCTCATTCGAACTATCAAAAAACGCATTCCCGGCCTCCTTGAAGAGATGCACATGGGGCGAGGAAGCCAGAAGATCGCAGGCAAGGGCCTTCCGCTTGAAGTTAAGGACTACATCGTCCGTGCAGACGGTCCGCTGCTGACGCGCTACATGCAAATGTTCTCAGTCAAGCTCGGCCAAGCACTGCACTTCGAAGTGACAAAACGCATCGTGCCTCCCGAGGGTGGTATTTACATTCGGTGGTACTCGAACGTCGATCAGCTGCGCGGCAAGCTGCCAGATGACTTCTTGGGACTGATGCCACCGGATCAATCGCTGCGCCAAGGCAAGGTACACGTTGAGGATCAGTTTCGGTATACGTCATGGGCTGCGGATGATGGCAGCATCGGAGCTCATTTCGCGTCGTTCGGCTTCTCGTTTGCCGTCCTAGCCTTGATCGCCATCGACAGGCATACATTTGAGCAAGTACAGCTGGTAGGCGAGCGCCATCACTTCGCTCCAGGGGAAATTTTAAGGTTGCCTCCGATCT
>CAZVMY010000549.1:0-2132 GCA_964628955.1 uncultured Methylocystis sp. | reverse complement strand
GGCATTCTGGGGGCCGATGGCGATCACCATCATGGGCGGGCTGTTCGGCGCCACCTTCCTGACCCTACTGTTCCTGCCGGCGCTCTACGCGCTCTGGTTCCGCGGCAAGATCAAGCGCGAGGCGAAGGCCGCCGTCGCCGCCCAGCCTGACGTCGTTCCTCTCGACGACCGCGCGCTGCCGCATCGGCTCGCGGCCGAGTGAGCTCCCCGCGCGACCGTTGACAGGCCGCGCGGGGCAGCGGATATCGCGCCCTGTCCGCCGCCGCGCGTCCGGCTGGCGCACGGCGCCGGGATAGTGCGGCCGGGAAGCGGGATGGACGCCGATTGGCCCGGACACTCCACTATCACGGCCGCAAGAAGCTCCTGATCATCGCACATGATCTGGTGATGACCGCCGCCGCGGTCGTGGTCAGCCTCCTGCTCCGGTTCGACGAGGGGAACGTGGCGCTTCGCATGGGCTATGCGCCCTGGCTGTTGCCGTTCGTGGCCTATGCGGGCATCGTCTACTGGCTCTTCCGGCTCTACCAGTCCAAGTGGCGCTTCGCGTCGCTTCCCGACCTTGCGGGCATCGTGAAGGCGGCGGGTCTGCTGGCTATGACGCTGCTCGTCATCGACTACGTCGTCGTCGCGCCCAATCTGTACGGATCATACTTCTTCGGCCGGCAGGCGATCGTCATCTACCTGCTGGTGCAGGCGACGTTCCTGGGCGGCCCGCGGCTGGCCTACCGCTACTGGAAGGACAGCCGCACGCGGGCGCAGGCGGGGCGGCTCGAAGCGGCGGCGCCGGCCCTCCTCGTCGGGCGCGCCAGCGACGTCGACATGGTCGTCCGCGCGGCCGAGACCGGCGCCGCCGGCAATCTGGCGCCGCGCGCGATCCTGTCGCCCCGGCCGGGCGACGTGGGGCAGTCGATCCGCGGCATCCCGGTCGTGGGGCCGCTGGCCGATCTCGAGCGCGTCGTCGCCGAATTCGAGCTCCGCGGCACACCGATCCGCCGGATCGTGCTCACGCCTGCGGTCGTCGCCAACGACGCGGAGCCGCAGAAGCTGCTGGAGCGCGCCCGGCAGCTCGGCGTCGCCGTGCTGCGACTCCAGCCGCTGGAAGGTGGCGGCGGCGCGGCGCTGGCGCCGGTCGAGATCGAGGACCTGCTGCTGAGGCCGAGCGTGGCGATCGACCACGCGCGGGTGGCGTCGTTCGTCGCGGGCAGGCGGTTCGCGGTGACGGGCGGCGGCGGTTCGATCGGTCAGGAGATCTGCCTGCGTCTCGCCGCCTTCGGTGCGGGTGCGATCCTCGTCCTCGAACATTCGGAACCGGCACTCCACGCCGTGACCGAAACGCTGGGGCGGCAGGGTGCACGGGCCGAGGTGGCCGGCCACCTCTGCGATATCCGAGACGCGACACGGCTGCGGCGCCTGATGGGCGAGTTCCGGCCGGACGTGGTCTTCCACGCGGCCGCGCTGAAGCACGTCCCCTATCTCGAACGCGACTGGACGGAGGCGGTGAAGACCAACGTCTTCGGCAGCGTCAACGTCGCCGAGGCGGCCGTCGAGGCCGGCGCCGCCAGCATGGTGATGATCTCGACCGACAAGGCGATCCAGCCGGTATCGATGCTGGGCGCCACCAAGCGCTTCGCCGAAATGGTGGCGGAGGCGCTGGACCGGGCACAGGCCGGCACCCGCCTGATCTCGGTCCGCTTCGGCAACGTGCTCGGCTCGACCGGCTCGGTCGTGCCGAAGTTCAAGGCGCAGATCGCCCACGGCGGCCCCGTCACCGTGACGCATCCCGACATGATCCGCTACTTCATGACCGTGCGCGAAGCGTGCGATCTGGTGCTCACGGCGGCCGCGCATTCCGCCGCGGCGAAGGCCGAAGCCTCGGTCTACGTGCTCAAGATGGGGCAGCCGGTCCGGATCGTCGATCTGGCGGAGCGGATGATCCGGCTCTCCGGCTTCGAGCCGGGACGCGACATCCCGATCAGCTTCACGGGGCCGAGACCCGGCGAACGGCTGCACGAGATCCTGTTCGACGCCGACGAGAGCATGGTCGAGACCGGGCTCGACGGCATCATGGCGGCGCGCACGCGCGCGCCGTCCACGGACGAGGTCCAGGGCTGGCTCGACGGGCTCCGCGCCGC
>CAZVMY010000548.1:0-2143 GCA_964628955.1 uncultured Methylocystis sp. | reverse complement strand
TCCCGATGCCATCGAGCGCAAGCAGTGGTTTCGGCGGCTTTTCCGGGTCCGGAACCGCGACGCTCGTGGTGCGCACTCCCAGCGTCGGGACGCTGCGGATTAGCTCGGCCGAATAGGGATGGCCCGGACTCGCGAACAGGCGCCCCGTCGCCGCATCCTCGACGATGGCGCCGTCGCGCATCACCACGATGCGGTCGGTCACCTGCGCCATCAGTCCCATGTCGTGGCCGATGATCATCATGCTGCTGCCGAGCCGCTCCTGGGCTTCGGCCAGCGTTTGCATGACCTGTCGCTGCGAGATGACGTCGAGGGCGCTGGTCGGCTCGTCGGCGATGATCAGGCGCGGGTCGAGCATCAGGGCGATGGCGATGCAGACACGCTGCTTCATTCCGCCGGAGAGTTGGTGCGGGAAGCGGTCGGCGACATCGGGCGCCAGCCCCACAGCCTCGAGGGCGCTCGCGACCTTCGCCTCCGCTTCCCGCCCCGACAGCTGCAGGCCATGGTCGCGCGGACCGTCCAGCATCTGGTCGCGCACGCGCAGGACCGGGTTCAGCGAGTTCATCGCGCCCTGCGGGATGTAGGAGACCGTGCGGAGCCTGGCGCGGCGGATCGCATCGCCCTCGAGCGCGAGCAGGTCGACACCATCGACGAGTGCCTGCCCGCCGGCGATGCGGCCCGGCGGCTTCAGCATGCGCATGAGGGCCAGAGCGGTCGTCGTCTTGCCGGAGCCGGACTCGCCGACGAGGCCGACACGCTCGCCCGCCGCGACATTGAAGGAGATGCCGCGCACCGCACGCACGATCTGGCGCGTGGTGTGAAACTCGACGGAAAGATCGCGGACCTCGAGCAGCGTCATCATGCCCTCCGCCGCAGGCGCGGGTTCGCGAGTTCGTCGAGGCCGGCGTTGACGAGGTAGAGACCGACAAACAGCACGATGAGCAGGACGACGGGCGGCAGGATCCACCACCAGAGGCCGCGCAGGAAAGCCGAGAATTCCATGATCCAGAAGATCGTCATGCCGAGCGTCGGCTCGTTCTGCGGTCCGAGGCCCATCGCCTCGAGCCCGACGCTCGCGAGGATCGCCGCCGAGACAGCCGTGACGAAGGATGAGACGAGGAACGGCAAGAGGTTCGGGACAATCTCGGCGAAGATGATGCGGAGCGGGCCGGCGCCGGACAAGCGCGCCATCTCGACGTAGCCCGCCTTGCGCAGCACCAACATCTGGCTGCGTACCTGCCGGGCCGGCCGACGCCAGGCGAGCGTCGCCACGATCAGCGCCATGCTGAACGATGAGAGCCCCGTCTGCACCACGGCTGCAATCATCACTAGGACCAGTATCGCCGGCACCGTGAGGAGGACGTCGACGAGCCAGGTGATGATCATGTCCGTGCGGCCGCCGACATAGCCGGAGAAGAGCCCGAGCGCCGAGCCGAAGACGATGCCGAGGCCGCCGGCGATGAGGCCGGTGCGGATCGTCAGCCAGGTGCCGAGGATCATCACGGCGAGCACGTCCCGTCCCTGCGGATCGCTGCCCCAGGGCGCTGCTCCGCCGGGCGGCTGCGCCGGCGGAGCCGACAAAGGCGCCGCAGCGGCCGTGTTCCAGGCGAAGCGGCCGAAGCCGGAGAAGAGCGCGAGACCGCCGAGCAGCAGCAGGCCGATGACCAACGACGGGTTGCGCCGCAAATATTGCAGGGTCGCAAGCGCCCAGACGGGCAGGTGCCGCGCCGAACCGGTCGCGGCGCGGACCTCGAAGCGCAGCCCGGTCATGCCTTTGCTCCCGTCCGCGTTCGCGGATCGAGCAGCGGATAGAGCAGGTCGACGGCGAGCATCGACAGGGCGACCGTAAGCGTCAGGATGAAGACGATCCCGTAGATCGTCGGGAAATCGAAGAGCTTGATGGAGTCGAGCAGAAGCGATCCGAGGCCGGGATAGGAAAAGACGATCTCGACGAGAACCGCTCCCGTGACGATCTGGCCGAAATAGAGCGCTAGCGCCGTTACCTGCGGCAGCAGGGCGTTGCGGAGGCCGTAACGCAGAAATATGCGACCATGCCGGAGGCCCTTGGCCTCGGCGAAGGTCACGTAATGCTCGCCTTGGACGGTCACAATCATCCCTCGCATGCCGATCGCCCAGACGACGACTG
>CAZVMY010000547.1:0-2146 GCA_964628955.1 uncultured Methylocystis sp. | reverse complement strand
AGGCGAGCATGCCGAGCGCGATGACGGCGAGGATGGCGAGCGAGGTGGCGATCGGCCCTGTCAGCACCTGGATCAACTGCTGCAGTGTGGATTGCACCGGCTGCAGGTTGCCGCCCTGCGCCAGAGCGAGGCTTGAGGGTAGCGTCAAGATCGCGATGAGCGCGGCGCGGGGGCGGCAGCCGGAAGCGGACGGTGGCTTGGGTGAGGGATCAAGTCGTGGTGACATGGCCTACTCCACGTGGAGGACGAGCCAGTCGCCTGGACGCCGGGAGCGAGAGGACGCGTTCGTCCGCACAGGGGCCGCCGGCCCCGTGCGGGCGCGCTTTGGGTCCGCGCGAGACCGGCTTGGACGGGCTCCAGCAGTAGAAATGCGAGCCGCAGCAGGCGTCGCATCGCGCTCCGCGTCGCCGATGGCCGGATAGCCATAGAAGTCGGTGATGACGGCGGCGACGTACTGAACCGTCTCGGGGAAAGGCGGAATGCCGCGATGCTCTTCGACTGACGCCTCGCCAGCGTTGTAGGCGGC
Organism: uncultured Methylocystis sp.; assembly: GCA_964628955.1. Classification (GTDB taxonomy): domain Bacteria; phylum Pseudomonadota; class Alphaproteobacteria; order Rhizobiales; family Beijerinckiaceae; genus CAZVMY01. Next base: position 1,620 of record CAZVMY010000547.1, on the reverse strand, counting down.
CAGGATGTAGAAAGGATTGCGCCAACGTTCCCACAGCTGCCGAAGATGGCGGACCCCGCCGAGCACATTCTGCTCCGGATCGCAGCGATCGACGCGGTGCTTCAGGGCCGTCGCTGGCATCAACTGCATCAAGCCGTAGGCTCCCTTGGATGACAGCGCCCCGGCATCGAACCGGGATTCCTGCCGCGCCACCGCCAGAACAAACTCGGGATAGAAATCTTCCGTCGTCGCCACGCGGCGAACGAGAGCCTCCGCTTCGGAAGGCGAAGGCCGCGCTTGGGCGGGACATGGCGTGGCGACGCTCGCGTCGACTTCGAACGCCATTTGCACTGTGTTGGCCGGTGCGCTCGCGACGGGAACACGATCCTGTACCTTGGCGAGCGCTTCGACGTTAAGCACCGCAACCACACGGCCATCGGAGGTCACCGCGAGTTCAGACGGCAGCGGCCTTTGAGCCGGATCGGCCAACGCGGCGCCGCACGCCGTCAGGCCTAAGCCGACAACGGCTCCAAAGGTGGGCCAGCGATAGGAAGAGATGCACATTGCGTTCCTCCTCATATTCGATATGATTATATCGAATACATTGCTTCGCGCGGTCGTCAAGAGGCAAGTTTGGGAGGTGAAGATGCAGGCGCGGATCGGAACGGCGAAAACATCGGCCGCGGTGGCGGTGATCTTTGGCGCTGCCATCACGAATGCGGGACCCGCGAAAGCGCAGGATGCCTCGTTCGGTTGCAAGGTCCTGCTCTGTGCGGTGGCCTCGAATCCGGCTTGGCGCGGAATTCCGTATTGCGTCCCCGTGATGACGCAGCTCTTCGCGCTGCTCCGGCGCAAGGGTGCAAGCTGGCCATCCTGTCTGGAGGGCCGCGTCGGCGCACCAGGTTACGAGCCTTATCAGAATTGTCCTGCTGGATGGCAATCAGGCACAGCGGCAGAAGACGGCTGGCGTGCGGATGACGGCGGCGGGAGTTGCGCCAGACCCGATCCGCGAACCGCAGCGTCACGTCCCACCGTTCAGAATGCGGCCGAGGCCGGAGCTAGTGGGGGCCTCGAAGTGCGACCCCGGGAGCGGCGCAGCGACCCCTGGTTCGTCGAGCTTGACGGTGAGGTAGGCCGGCAGCGATTCTACTACTCATTGGCGGAGTGAGCGATGGCAGGATTGCGCATCCTCCTGACGGGTTTGGTGAGCGGCGCATGGGCCACAACGGCGCTGGCGGCGCCGTTGTTGGATCCAACCACGACCGACCTCGAAAAACTGCGTCCCGCCACCGGAAACGTGCTGGTCGTCGAGTATTACGACGCCGAGCGCCGGAAAATCGCGACGCAAAGCTATCATGGCGCCGAGCGCGGCAAGCCGATCGGCGGCGTTCGCTTCCGGCCGGCTGGCGGGCCTCTCGTCGACCTGTGGGGCTTGAGCCCATGTCCGCATGATCGGCCGCTCGTCGATGGCGAGTACTCCGGCTCATGCCGGCAGTTTGCAGAGTTCGGTATGGCGGCGATCCTGCGCAGCGGGCCGGTCGTGCTCTGCCGCGCTTTCGCCGACCAGCTTGATCAACCGTCGAAGAGCGCGAGCTGCTTCATCCTGACGAGCTACGCCACGCTCCATGGCGTCACCAAGAT
>CAZVMY010000546.1:0-2152 GCA_964628955.1 uncultured Methylocystis sp. | reverse complement strand
CGAAGCCGCGTGATGATGCGCTCGCTGTCGACCAGCGCCTTCGGGCAGCCGAGCGAGACGAAACTGATCGTTGGCGCGGGTTTGGCCGGTTCTGTGCTCACTGGAATCCTTGGGCTGCCGCCGTCCGGCGCGCCGGTGTCCGGATCGGGATGGGCGGGTGATGCTCGACGACGATCGCACCCTGTCCACGTCTTAGCACGATGACCGCTCGGGGAGGGAACGTGTTCGACGGAGGATTGCGCCGCCCACGCGGATGCCACCCACCGCCATGTGCGACTTTCCCTCGGGCGGGCCATGTCCGATGAAGCGGTCAGCCTTTCTGCCGCAGCGTCAAGAGCCTGTTCGGAAACTCTCGTTTCCTCATCCTGAGGTGCGTTTCCAAACAGTCTCAAGGGTCTTCGCCCCGAGCTGCTGCCCCGTCGCCGCTGCAAGCTTCCTTGCCCTGGCGGCGACGGACTTCCTGGGGTCGCTGGCCAGGCGGGCCAGTTGCGGCTTCAGCCAGGCTCCAAGCTCGACGTCGTCACCCGACCATCGGAAAAGCGTTTCCATCGTTGCGTTGAGGACGATCCAGTCGTCATGCCGCTCCAGGTTGCGCTTCATCATCTCGGTTGCCTGATCGCGCTGCTCCCGCGTCATGTCTTGGCCGAGCCGGAGAAAGAGCTGCGCCAGCGTCCATTGTGCCGAAGGTTGATCGAGCATGCCGACCTCATCGATCAATCGATCCAGAGCGGGCACGAGCCAGTCGTGCCGTTCGGCCTCGATGCGCTTCAGCGCGTTCGACGTGCGCAGCCGGACGACCGGATCGTTGCTGCCGTAGCATGCCAGCAGTTCGTCCAGTCTGGCTCGGTCATCCAGAACCGCAGCCACGACGTCGATCGTGCGGCCGAGAGAGTTGGGATGCCCGCCAGACAGCATCGCGCGGAACGATTCCATCCTGAACCTGTGATCACGCAACCCGTTCCGCGTCGGCTACTGGCGGCTCTGTCGCGGTCAGCCGCAGAAACTGGCGGACAGGGTGAGATTCGAACTCACGGTGGAGTTGCCCCCACGCCGGTTTTCAAGACCGGTGCCTTAAACCGCTCGGCCACCTGTCCGTTGGCCCGAAATGACGCGAACGGCGATCGAAAGCAAGGGTGAAGCGGTCGGCCAGTGATCCGTCCTGCGGGCTCGGTCGTAACGAATTCGTCCAACTCAGGCCCCGTCGATCCGGAGGATTTCATGCGGAACCGTTTCGCGGCCATGCTGGCCGGGTTGTTCGTTGGCGGTGTCGGCGCCGCCGAAGCGAAGCCGCTGTCCGGCGAGGAAATCCGGCAGCTCGTCACCGGCAAGCGCATCTATCTGTCGACGCCGCTGGGTGGCGAACTGCCGCTCTATTACCAGCCGAACGGCTCGGTGAACGGGTCGGGAGAGGCGATCGGTCTCGGTCGCTTCTTCGCGCCACGCGACAGCGGACGGTGGTTCATCACCGGTAACCGGCTCTGCCAGCAGTTCGAGAAATGGTACGACGGGCAGCGGCTGTGCTTCACCGTCACCGACCTCGGTAACAACCGGATACGCTGGGTTCGCGACAACGGTGAGCAGGGAATCGCCCGGCTCGGCAACTGAGCGCTGGCCGGCTCAGCCCGGGCGGCCGGCGGCTGCTGCCGCAATTTCGTCACGAGAACGCCCGATCTCATCGCCGCCGATTAACCCAAACCTCTGAAATCTCCACCGTTTCCGGTTCACTATGCGGCCGGATTGCGGAACCGTTAAGCCCCCGGTAAAGCTTCCGGACGACGGTTCGGTCTTCGGGTTGCGCCGGCGTGACGCCTGATGGATGTCGGGCAGGCGACAGAACAGGGCGTTTTGGCATGACGGCAGACGACGGGCGGATTGCGGCGACCACAGGTTCGGGGGTGCCGCGCGTCGTTTTCTGCTCGGCCGGATTGCTCGTCGTCCTTGCTGGGCTCACCGGCTGCTCGTCGACTCCGCAGCAGCGTCAGCAGGCCCGAAGCTCGGAGATCGGTGCCTTCACCCATCCGAAATACGGCAAGGCCAGTCCACGCGTGGTGGAAGACGGGCAGGACGTGCCGAAGGGCGGCGGACGGGATCACGTCGGCCGGCCCTACACGATCGCCGGCAGGACCTACACGCCGCGCGAGAATCCGAACTA
>CAZVMY010000545.1:0-2158 GCA_964628955.1 uncultured Methylocystis sp. | reverse complement strand
ACTTCGCCCAGGCGATCCGCGCGATCGGCGAGCCGATCCATCAGCGCCGCGCCGACGAAATCTCGATGGCCAAGCTGCTGACGCTGCTCTTCGAGGTGACGGAACTCTTCGACATGAAGACCCGCCCCGAACTCGTCATGCTGCAGAAGACGATGGTGGTCGTCGAAGGCGTCGCGCGCTCGCTCGACCCCAAGCTCGACATGTGGAGCACGGCCGAACCGGTGGTGCGCGACTGGATCGAGCAGAATCTCGGACCCGCCGGCCGGTTGCAGGACGCCGGCGGCGGGCTGCTTACGGTGGCGCGCGCCGCCGCGCGGCTCCCAGACATGGTGACGCGGGGTGAGCGCCTGCTCTCCGATCTGGAAGCGGCGGCGGCCGAGGGAGTCCGCCTGTCGCCGAAGAGCCTCGAGGACCTGGCCAAGGCCGAGAGCCGCCGCGGCCGCTGGGTGTTGCCCGCTCTCTGGCTCGTGGCGGCCGCATTGCTCGTGCTCGCCCTCAAGCTATGATCGGCGAGAAAGGGGTTCCGATGACGGCCGCATCCCGCGAGGCGCCTGCGCAGAAGCGCATCCTGCTGATCGTCGGCGGCGGCATCGCGGCCTACAAGGTCCTGGACCTGTGCCGACTGCTGGTGCGGCGTGGGCACCACGTTCGGGCGATCATGACCAAGGCGGCGGGAGAATTCGTCACGCCGCTGTCGCTGGGCAGCGTCACCGGCGACAGGGTCTACGGCGACCTGTTCTCGCTGACGGACGAGGCCGAGATGGGCCATATCCAGCTCTCGCGCGATGCGGACCTGCTGGTCGTGGCGCCAGCGACGGCAGACCTTCTGGCCAAGATGGCGCATGGGCTCGCAAACGATCTCGCGACCACGGCGCTGCTCGCCACCGACAAGCGCGTCCTGGTCGCGCCGGCCATGAACGTCCGGATGTGGCATCACCCGGCGACGCAGCGCAACCTCGCCCGGCTGCGGGACGATGGCGTGTCGTTCGTGGGCCCGAACGACGGGTCGATGGCGTGCGGCGAGTTCGGCACCGGGCGCCTCGCCGAGCCGCCGGAGATCATGGCGGCGATCGAGGCGCTTCTCGACACCGACACGACGCTGCCCCTGCCGCCTGGCGCGTCCGCCACCAGCGATTTCTCGCCTGCAGGGCGTCCGCTCGCAGGCCGCCGCGTCGTGGTGACGTCCGGGCCGACCCACGAGCCGATCGATCCGGTGCGCTACATCGCCAACCGGTCTTCGGGCAAGCAGGGCCACGCGATCGCCGCCGCGGCGGCTGCCGCCGGCGCGGACGTCGTCCTGGTGAGCGGCCCTGTCGCGCTGCCGCCGCCGTTTGGCGTCAGCATCGTCCACGTCGAGACCGCACGCGAGATGCGCGACGCGGTCGAGCGGCACCTTCCGGCCGACGTCTTCGTCGGTGCGGCCGCCGTCGCCGACTGGCGCGCCGACGGCGTCGGCACGCAGAAGCTGAAGAAGGGCGATGCCGGCACACCGTCCCTGACCCTGGTCGAGAACCCCGATATCCTCGCCGGCATCGCCCGGCATGCGACCTTGCGCCCGCGTCTCGTCATCGGCTTCGCGGCCGAGACCGAACGCGTGCTCGATCACGCCCGCGCCAAGCTCACCCGCAAGGGCTGCGATCTCATCGTCGCCAACGACGTCTCGACGATGGGAGAGACGGCGGGAGGCGTCATGGGCGGCGACCGCAACACGGTGCATCTCGTCAGTCCCACCGGCGTCGAGAGCTGGCCGACGCTCGATAAGCCGGCCGTTGCCGCGCGGCTGGTGCAGCGGATCGCAGCGCTGCTGACGCAGGGATGAGCGCGCCGCGCAGCTTCGCGGTGCTGCGCCTCGCGGGCGGCGAAGGACTGCCCCTGCCGGCGTATCGCAGCGACGGTGCGGCCGGGCTCGATCTGGCGGCCGCCGTCCCGCCGGACCGGCCGCTCACGATCGAAAGCGGTGGCCGGGCCCTTGTCCCCACGGGCTTCGCGCTCCAGTTGCCCGTGGATTGGGAAGGACAGGTCCGGCCACGGTCGGGGCTGGCGCTCGAGCACGGCGTCACCGTGCTCAATGCGCCGGGCACCATCGATGCCGATTACCGGGGAGAAGTGCAGGTGATCCTGATCAACCATGGTGCGCGGCCGTTCACTGTGCGGCGTG
>CAZVMY010000544.1:0-2158 GCA_964628955.1 uncultured Methylocystis sp. | reverse complement strand
CCGCAGGTGCGGGGGAGCCCGCTGGGTCTCGCGGGCGGTGAAATCGCTGCCGGGTCTATCCCCGCAGGTGCGGGGGAGCCGGAGTCGGTCTCGTCGTACCAGTGCGGCCACAGGGTCTATCCCCGCAGGTGCGGGGGAGCCGCTGATTGGATGTACACAAACGCATGGATTCCCGGTCTATCCCCGCAGGTGCGGGGGAGCCGCGTATTGATAAATCCTGATGCGCAACCTCGTGGGTCTATCCCCGCAGGTGCGGGGGAGCCGGGCCGCGAGCTCGCGCTCGTGGCCGATCAGCGGGTCTATCCCCGCAGGTGCGGGGGAGCCGCGAGCTGGCCAGCGCTCTGGCCGATCTGCCGGGGTCTATCCCCGCAGGTGCGGGGGAGCCGAGCCACCCACGCGGGTCTGGCCGCCGCCGCCGGGTCTATCCCCGCAGGTGCGGGGGAGCCTCGACGAACTCGATCGAGGGAGTGGCGAACCGGGGTCTATCCCCGCAGGTGCGGGGGAGCCGCGAGCTGGCCAGCGCTCTGGCCGATCTGCCGGGGTCTATCCCCGCAGGTGCGGGGGAGCCGAGCCACCCACGCGGGTCTGGCCGCCGCCGCCGGGTCTATCCCCGCAGGTGCGGGGGAGCCTCGACGAACTCGATCGAGGGAGTGGCGAACCGGGGTCTATCCCCGCAGGTGCGGGGGAGCCGTCGAAACCGTTCGATCGCAGTATAGGCTCTGGGGTCTATCCCCGCAGGTGCGGGGGAGCCTGCGTAACACCGGCGGGGCAAACCCCGCCGGCGGGTCTATCCCCGCAGGTGCGGGGGAGCCGCCATCAGACGCCCCCGCCGCTGAGCACGCCGGGGTCTATCCCCGCAGGTGCGGGGGAGCCATAGCTGCCGACCTGAAGCAGATGGCGGTCTTGGGTCTATCCCCGCAGGTGCGGGGGAGCCGGCGCGTTGTTCGCACCTTCGGCGCCTTGCTGGGGTCTATCCCCGCAGGTGCGGGGGAGCCACGATGCCGGTGTCTGGATAGCCGACGGCCTGGGGTCTATCCCCGCAGGTGCGGGGGAGCCCATCTCGACGCGCGTCACACGATCGCGCGTGAGGGTCTATCCCCGCAGGTGCGGGGGAGCCTCCACTACATCGGCGACGACGCGAACGAGAACGGGTCTATCCCCGCAGGTGCGGGGGAGCCTGAATGAGGTTGGCTGCCTGGCTCAGCGCGTCGGGTCTATCCCCGCAGGTGCGGGGGAGCCCCGAACAAACCACCGACGCCCCCGGACGCGCTCGGTCTATCCCCGCAGGTGCGGGGGAGCCTTGTACAATGCGGGGACGTTCGCCAGATGCAGGGGTCTATCCCCGCAGGTGCGGGGGAGCCGGCGGCTGGCGTCCGGCATTACGATCCGGCTCGGGTCTATCCCCGCAGGTGCGGGGGAGCCGCGGCCTGCTCGGAGGTGCCGAACTCCTGGGCGGGTCTATCCCCGCAGGTGCGGGGGAGCCTCCGGAATGGTCTATACGGCTCTCGGATCGTCGGGTCTATCCCCGCAGGTGCGGGGGAGCCTGTTCAATCAGTACGTGACCGGGCCGGCTGCTGGGTCTATCCCCGCAGGTGCGGGGGAGCCAGAAACAATGCCAGGAAGTCGCTGACGCCTGGGGGTCTATCCCCGCAGGTGCGGGGGAGCCCCCGACCCCGGACGTTCTGCTGCTGGCGAACGGGGTCTATCCCCGCAGGTGCGGGGGAGCCGTGACGATCGTGATCGTGCGTGCCGCGCCCTGGGGTCTATCCCCGCAAGTGCGGGGGAGCCGTCGAGATCATGGTGGATCACCACGGAACTGAGGGTCTATCCCCGCAGGTGCGGGGGAGCCTTCTGCTTCCAGACCTTGTCCTTGTCGATGTAGGGTCTATCCCCGCAGGTGCGGGGGAGCCGTTCCACTTGTCGATCTCGACGGCCTGGTTCGGGGTCTATCCCCGCAGGTGCGGGGGAGCCGACAGGCCGGTCAGCCCGGCACGATGCCAATGGGGTCTATCCCCGCAGGTGCGGGGGAGCCAAACTCAACAATCCGAGCGGCGAAGTCTCCCGGGGTCTATCCCCGCAGGTGCGGGGGAGCCATCCTGTGCTCGCGCTTCCCCTGCCGGCTGCGGGGTCTATCCCCGCAGGTGCGGGGGAGCCCATC
>CAZVMY010000543.1:0-2159 GCA_964628955.1 uncultured Methylocystis sp. | reverse complement strand
GACCTTTCGGGTCGCGAAGCGCCGGCTCGCCGGATCGAACAGGAACAGGTCGGTGAACGTGCCGCCGACGTCGACGCCGACGATGGTTCGCGCGCCGGCGCTCACGCCGGTCCGCCCGTCACATACCCTTCGCGCCGGTCGCGGGCGATCGCCGCCGGATCACGCTCCGACGCGGGGCCATAGCCGCCGCCGCCGGGTGTTTCGAGGCGGACGCGCTCGCCCGCGGCCAGCGTCACGCCGACGACCTTGGTGGTCATTGCCGGCGCGACCATCGTACCACCCACCTCGTAGGTATACTGTCCCATCGCGGCCGATCCGCCGCCGGCAACGCCCTGCGGCGGAAACCGGCCGCGGTCGCAGAACAGCGTCAGCTCGGCGCTGCCCGTCAGAATCTCAATTTCGTAGATCGCGCCGAGTCCGCCGCGCCGGCGGCCCGCGCCGCCGCTGTCCGGGCGCAACGCCCATCGACGATAGAGGACCGGATAGGCGGCCTCTGTCACCTCGAGCGGCGGCATGGTCGCCATCGAGATCGGCGCATTGCCGTGATTGAGCCCGTCGCCGCCGGAATGCGCGCCGTGGCCGCCGCCGTGGAACGAGAACATCACCCAGCGCGTGCCGTCCGGACGCCGCCCGGCGAGGGACAGGGCGCTGATCGTGCCATAGGCGCAGGCCGACGCCCGCGCCGGTGCGGCAAGCGCGAAGGCTTCGAACACGACGTCGATGATCCGCAGCGTGGTTTCCGTATAGCCGCCGGTCGGGCGCGGGTGGCCGACCGAGATGACCAGGCGGTCGGGAAGGACGAAGTCGATCGGCTCCAGCACGCCGGCGTTGGCGATCACGTCCGGGAAGAGGTGCTTGATCGCGACGTAGCATGAGGCGATCGCGGTCGAGCGCGCCGTATTGAGCGGGCCCGCGCATTCCGGCGAGGAGCCTGAGAAATCGAGCGTCATCCGCTCGCCCGCGATCGTCATGTCGAGCGCGATCCGGATCGGCGTGTCGACCGTGCCGTCGTTGTCGAGGAAATCCTCGGCCGAATAGGTGCCGTCCGGCAAGGCCGCGATCTCGTGCCGCATCATGCGCGCCGCCCGCGCCTTCAACTCGCGGAAGGCGGCTGCGACGGTCGCGTCGCCCGCCTGATCGAGCAGTTCCTGCATCCGCCGCTCGCCGACCCGGAGCGCGTTCAACTGCCCCTGCAGGTCACCGTTCGCCACGGCCGGCAGCCGCGTATTGGCACGCATGATGGCGAGAACGTCGTCGTTCATCGCACCGCGCCGCGCGAGCTTGACAACGGGGAGCAGGAACCCTTCCTGAGCCAGTTCGCTCGCGCGCGGGTTGTAGTTGCCCGCAACGTTGCCGGCCATGTCCAGCCAGTGCGCGACCGAGGCCAGCCAGCAGAACACCCGCCCGTCGCGAAAGAGCGGCTGCACCAGCTTGACGTCGTTGATGTGCGTGCCGCCGTCATACGGGTCGTTCATGGCGTAGATGTCGCCGGGACCCAGATCCCCGTCCCTTGCCGCGCGATCGATCACCGCCTTGGTCGCAAAGGCCATGGTGCCGACGAAGATCGGCAGGCCGTTCTTGCCCTGGACGAGCGTCTCGCCGGTCGTGGCGTCGTAGAGCCCGTGCGCGCAGTCATGCGCCTCGGCGATGATCGGGTTGAAGGCGCTGCGTACCAGCGTCGCGTCCATCTCGGCCGCGATCTCCTCGAGCCGGCCCTTCAGCACCGCGAGCGTCGTCGGGTCGAGGGCGGCGGCGGAGGCGGAGGGTGGGAGAGGGGCTGGATCCGTCGTCATGGTGTGCCTCGCGGTTGGACCGTCTGCGCCATGCCGCTGTCAAGCCCGCACGTAACGGCTCGGGGTTTCTGCAAGAAGCACCACACTGCGGGCAGCGATCCTGACCGACTCGCCGGCTGGCATCGGGTCGACATCCGGTCGCGCCGTATCCATTTCGACCCGCCAGGATCGGCCCGCGCGGCAGGCCGGCAGGAGGATCGTCCGCTCGGCCCGGCCGGCGTTGAGCGCCGCGGCGACCCGACGGCCGTCCGGACCGGACAGGATCATGACGAGCAGCCGCCCGTCAGGGTCGTTCCAGTCGCCGTCGTCCATCGCCCGGCCGTCTGGACGCCACCAGACGACGTCCGGCGGGTCGCCCGTGCCGGT
>CAZVMY010000542.1:0-2162 GCA_964628955.1 uncultured Methylocystis sp. | reverse complement strand
TCCTCGCGCCGCACGCGGCCGCGCGCCCACCAGTTCGACCAGAAGCGCTCGCCGGACTGGCCGAGGGCCGCGACCATGGCGTTCTCCAGCACCGTCATGCGGGCGAAGGTCCTGGGAATCTGGAACGTGCGCGCCAGGCCGCGCCGGAAGATGCGGTCGGGGCCCAGCCCGCTGAGCCGCTGGCCGTCGAACATCACTTCTCCGGCCGTCAACGGCAGGGCGCCGGCGATCAGGTTGAACAGAGTCGTCTTGCCGGCGCCGTTCGGACCGATGATGCCGGTGATCGTGCCGGGTGCCACCTCGAGATCGACGCCGTCGACGGCGTTCAACCGGCCGAAGGACTTCACGACGTCGCGGACCTGCAGCACAATCGATCCAAGCTCTTGGCGCGCGGCAAAGTCTCCGGTGCGCCGGAAGAAGCCGACGATAGCGACGGGCGGAGCGTAGTCAATTTGCCGCGGCACCATCCGCGCGGACGCAGCAGGAAACGGGCCATGCCAAGACGATTCATCTCGACCGGCTCGGCATACGAGGCCATGGCCGGCTACAGCCGGGCGGTCGTCAGCGGCGACTGGGTGTTCGTCTCGGGCACCGTCGGCGCTGACTTCTCTACCGGGCAGTTCGCGGACGGCCCTGCGGCCCAGACCGAACGGGCGATCGACACCATTGCCTGGGCGCTCGGCGAAGCCGGCGCCGCCATCGTCGACATCGTCCGAATCCGCGTGATCGTCCCGAACCCGGCCGATGTCCCGACGGTCTCGGGCATCGTCGCGCGACGGCTCGGCCCCTCGCGCGCGGCGAATACGACGATCTGCTCTCCATTGGCCGTGCCCGAGGCACTGGTCGAGATCGAGGTGACGGCCATGCGCGGGGCATGATCGGGCCGTCAGGAACTTTCCGCATCCGACTGCGTCCGCATGGTGGGCCGTCGTGTTTCCGCCCGAGCCTCGCGCATAAGGAGCCGCCTGCGATGATCCGGCCGGACGATGGAATGTGGCGACTGGATCGTCGTCTGTTCGGTGGCGGGCTGATCGCGAGTGCCGTGGCCGCCTGCTCGCCGATCGGGGCTTTCAACGCCTTCGTTCCGGCCGATCCGACGGTCGGCCCCGTCATCCGCGACGTCGCGTTCGGACCGCATCCTCGCCAGCGGCTGGACGTCTACCAGCCGGCCGCGACCGGGGCGCGGCATCCGGTGATCGTCTTCATCTACGGTGGCGCTTGGAAGGCGGGCGAGAAATCGAGCTACGCCTTCGTGGGGCAGGCGCTGGCCGCGCGCGGCTTCGTGACGGCGATCCCGGACTACCGGCTCGTTCCTGACGTCCTGTTTCCCGAATTCCTCGACGACAACGCGCGTGCGCTCGCCCATGTCCGGCGCAATGCCGAGGCGTTCGGCGGCGACGCCGATCGCATCATGCTCGCGGGGCATTCGGCCGGGGCCTACAATGCTCTCATGCTGGCACTGGATCCGCGCTATCTGCGCCGCCACGGCCTCGGAACGACCGTGATTCGCCGCGTCGCAGGCCTTTCGGGACCCTATTCCTTCCTGCCGCTGGTCGACCCCGACGCCGTCGCCACCTTCCAGCATTGGCCGGACCTCGCCGAAACCCAGCCGGTGACCCATGCGCGCCGGTCGGCGCCGCCGGCGTTCCTGGCGACGGGGGATCGCGACCTGACGGTCGTGCCGGTCAACACCGAGAAGCTTGCCTCGCGCCTCCGCCAGGCCGGCGCCCAGGTCACGGTCAAGGTCTACCCCGGCCTCGACCATGCCGGCACGCTGATCGCACTGTCGCGGCCCTTCCGGGGCGACGCGCCGGTTCTCGACGACATGGTTCGCTTCTTCAGCGTCTGATCGGCACGCGCCTCGGCGTTGTGGTTTCGCGCAAGCAGCGGCCGCGCTATATCCACGGGCGGAGACGCGCGATGAGCGAAAGGGCGACCGTCGAGCAGGTGATCCCCGCGGAGCGGCGGCTTCGTCCCATGACGCCGGCTGCCATCGTCGTCGGGCTCGTGGGGCTGGGGCTGTTCGCCGGCTCCGGGCTCCTTTGGCTGCGCCACGGCGGCACCGTCTTCATGGAGATGCTCGCCGCCGGTCTCGCCGCCTGCTTCTGACCGTGCCTGCCGCTCCACGTCTCGTTGGAACGCAAAAGGCCGGGCACATGCCC
>CAZVMY010000541.1:0-2171 GCA_964628955.1 uncultured Methylocystis sp. | reverse complement strand
CGACCGCTTCCTGACCGATGTAGAGATGGCAGAAGCCGCCGATCAGACCCATGCCGTAGAGCTGGCCGGCCTTCTCCTCGAAGCGCCGGATCAGCAGCATCTCACGATAGGCTGCGGTTTCTTCCTCACGGGAGAATGCCGCGGGCGCGGCGGGAGGAGTCGCTGCCTTGCCGCGACCGCTCCGCCCGGAACTGCCGGTGCCGGCACTCTTCAACGCAGTGACCGTCATACCCACTCCCTCGCAGTTCCGACGCCGTCAAGCCAAGACGTAACGCTGGACCGCGCGAAAGGCGAGAGCCATAAGCCCTTGAAATTACTGATTTGAATGCGCCTCGGACAACGTATCCATGCATTACGCGCATAGGTGCAGCGCAGCATCTGCGCGAAACGGGATGCTGCAAAGCGGTAAGCATCTCAGATATCGAACGAACCGATCAACGCTCGCGATCGAGGATGACGATGACGTCGTTCCGGTGCGCAGCATTGAGAAGGACTCGGGCCCGCTCCTCCAGCAGGTCACGATCCAGTTGCTCGGCCCTGAGCAGGTCGATCCGGCGTTGCCAATCCGCCCGTTCCATCCGCAAGACCAGCAGTTCCTGCTGCAGGTCCGCGACCCTGATCTTGTACGCCTTCTTCGCCGTCAGGCCACGGCCGCCATTCTGGGCATGCCAGGCGAAATAGCCGACCGCCGCGCCCGACAGGGCGTAGAACGTCACGGCGATCACGACGATCCTGAAGCGCTTCGGCAGCAGCATGGTCCAAGTTTGGCACCGGCCGGTGAAGGCGCGGTTAACGGTCGGTTACCTTGCGCGGCTGTGGCGGCACCCAGGCACTGTAGACGAGACCACCGACGACCAGCACGACGCCGACGATCTGCCAGGGCTTCAGCAGTTCGCCCAGGACCGGAGCCGCGAGCAGGTTGCCGATCACCGGCACGAGCGGCGGGAAGCGGCCCACGACCGCGGCACCGAGCACGCGTGCCGCCCAAGCCCAGATCCACAGCCCGACGATCACGTTGAAAACGCCCTGGTTGATCGCGTGAAACAGCACGACGCCGAGCGGCACCTCTGCGAGGCGGCTATCGGCGAGCAACAGGTAGAACGGCAGATACGCCATCGAAAGGACGGACAGCGCTGCCGTGGCCTTCAGAGGATCGAGAGACCAGCGCTGGACCATGAGGGGATAGAAGCCCCAGATCAGCCCGGCACCGACGAAGCAGAGGTCGCCGAGCAGAACCGCGCCGCCAGCCTGCGCACCCCCGGCAAGCGCGAAGCAGGCCAGTCCGAGGATCACCAGGACCAGCGCGACCAGCCGCTGCCGCGACAGGACGGCGCCGAACATCAGCATGCCACCGACGGCGCTCACCACTGTCACCGTGCCCGGCGTAATCGAGGCCCCGTGCGCGGCCGGCGCCAGCGACAGCCCGAGGTTCATCAGCAGGACCATCGGAACGCCGCTGAGCACGCTGATGACGAGACCACGCCGCCAGCCGAGGCCGCCGCAGCTCGAGATCGGGAAGCGCAGGAAGAACGGCAGCATGAGGCTGCCCGCCACCAGGAAACGCAGAGCGACGATGTCGTAAGCGGTCAACCCGTTGATCAGGGCATGACGCGTGATCACGAAGTTGGAACCGTAGATGAGGACGGTGAACCCCATCGCGCCGAGAGCAACGGTCCTGCGGCTCAGAGCCATCCGTCAGCCGCGCCGTCTGGCAGAATGGTCCTCAAGCTTCGAGCGCCCGCAACGCCCCCCGCGCAGCGTAGCGGGCCTGCTCGCCAAGCCCCTGTTCGATGCGCAGGAGCTGGTTGTATTTCGCCGTCCGGTCGGAGCGCGCCAGCGAGCCAGTCTTGATCTGTCCGCAGTTGGTGGCGACCGCCAGGTCGGCGATGGTCGAATCCTCGGTTTCGCCCGAGCGGTGCGACATCACCACCCGATAAGCCGAGCGATGCGCCAGATCGACGGCGGCCAGCGTCTCGGTCAGGGTGCCTATCTGGTTGACCTTGACGAGGATGGCGTTGGCCGCCTTGCGCCGGATGCCCTCGGCCAGCCGGGTGACGTTGGTGACGAAGAGGTCGTCGCCAACGAGCTGGCAGCGGTCGCCGACCTGCTCGGTCAGCTTGATCCAGCCTTCCCAGTCGTCTTCGGCCATGCCGTCCTCGATCGAGACGATC
>CAZVMY010000540.1:522-2174 GCA_964628955.1 uncultured Methylocystis sp. | reverse complement strand
TCGGGCGCTTCAGGGGGTCGCCGCCGCTGAACCCCGTTGCGTGCTCGCCGAGGGCGGACGGCAGTGCGATCCGGTTCAGTGCAGGCCCGTCGACGTCGTCCTGACCGAGCCGCTCGGCTCCGACACGCTGGGATTACTCAAGCTCGGCGGCGCGGAGATCACCGGCCGTTTCGCGCCGGACGTCCCGCTACGGGCCGGGACGCCGGCCGCGATCAATCTTGCCATGGACAGGTTTCACCTGTTCGATCCGGACAGCGGCCTCGCCCTCCGGTAGGGGCCTCGAGAAAACGACCGGGCAAAAGCCCGGGCACCATCCACGGGAGAGAGACGCATGACCCACAGATTTCTCGCCGCCGGCCTCGCCGCGGCCCTCATGCTCGGCACGTCCGGGCTCGGCACGTCAGGCTCGGCCCTGGCGCAGACGACGCTGCGCATCTTCACCGGCGGCCAGCAGCGGCCGGACGTGATGCGCAAGATCGCCGACGAGTACGAGAAGCGCGCACCGGGCGTGAAGATCGAGGTCGAGGTCGGCGGCGCCACCTCCGAACAGCAGCAGCAGTATCTCAACACGGTGCTCGCCTCGAAGGATTCGGCGCTCGACGTCGTGCTGATCGACGTGATCCGCCCCGCGCAATGGGCGGCGGCGCAATGGGCCGAGCCGCTGGACGGCTATCTCGGCGCCGAGAAGGACGCCGTGATGGCGAAATACGTGCCGGCCTACCGCGAGGCGAACATCGTCAACGGCAAGGTCATCGCCCTGCCGTATTTCGCCGACGTACAGCTTCTCTACTACCGCAAGGATCTGCTGGAGAAACACGGCCTCACGCCTCCGAAGACCTGGGCCGAACTGAAGACCGCCGCGCAGAAGATCCAGGGCGCCGAAGGCAACCCGAACCTCTCCGGCTTCCAGACGGCGGGCGCCCCGATCGAAGGCACGGTCTGCACCTATCTGGTGCCGATGTGGGGCGCGGGCGGCGAACTCACCGACAAGGCCGGCAAACTCAGCCTCAACACCGAGGCCGCGCGCAAGCCGTTCGAGCTCTGGGCCGATCTCAAGGCCGCGAACGTGACGCCGGCCAATCTCGCCGAGATTCCGACCGACCGCATCCGGCAGAACTTCCAGGCCGGCAACCTCGTCTTCGCCATGACCTGGGGCTACGTCTGGAACCGGGCCGAGAATGATCCCGACAGCCAGGTCAAGGGCAAGACCGCGGTCGTGCCGCTGCCGGGCTTCACGGCCGACAAGGCCGCGACCTGCATCGGCGGCTGGCAGCTCGCCGTCTCCTCCTTCTCGAAGAACAAGGCCGAGGCGGTGAAGTTCGCGCGCTTCCTGTCCTCGCCGGAAGTCTCGAAGATGCAGGCGATCCTCGCCTCGCACATGCCGGTGTTCCCGGAGGTCTACACCGATCCGGACGTGCTCAAGGCCAATCCGTGGTTCAAGGACGCGCTTCCCGTGGTCCAGACGGCGCGCGCGCGGCCAGTGACGCCGTCTTATCCGCAGGTGTCGGAGGTGATGCGCACAAACATGAACGCCTTCCTCGCCGGCACGAAGACGGCGGATGCGGCGCTGGCCGAGATGAACAGCCGTCTCGGCGCCCTGTTCAGGTAGGGGGGCTGCTTTCCCTCCCCCCTCCGTGGGGGAGGGTGGCGAG
>CAZVMY010000540.1:0-512 GCA_964628955.1 uncultured Methylocystis sp. | reverse complement strand
CGCCGCGCCGCCTTGTGGGGGGGGGGGGGGGGGTGCCCCCCCCCCCGGGGGGGGGGTGGGGGGGCCGCCCCCCCCCCCGGGAGAGGGGGATGTTTGCCACGCTTCACACCGTCGCCAGCCACGCGCGCCTTCGCTCGCGAGCTCCGCAGCAACCAGACGGCCGCGGAAACGCTGTTCTGGAATGCCGTCCGCGCCCATCGGCTCGCCGACCTGAAGTTCAAGCGCCAGGTGCCGGTCTTCGCATACATCGTCGATTTTCTCTGTGCGGCGGCGGCTCTGATCGTGGAGCTTGATGGACCACCGCACGACTCAACCGAACGGCGAACGCACGATGCGGTGCGGGATGATTGGCTTCGACAACGAGGGTTCAAGGTCATGCGCTTCGGGAACGAGAGGATCATCGGAAATCGCGATCTCGTGCTCGGCGAGGTTGCAGCCACGGCGCGAACGCGGCTGATACCCCCCTCTCCCGGCTCGCTCCGCTCGCCACCCTCCCCCACGCGGGGGGAGGG
>CAZVMY010000539.1:0-2178 GCA_964628955.1 uncultured Methylocystis sp. | reverse complement strand
CAGATTTTCGTCCGACCAGGCGGGGCGGACCTCGCGATAGATGCCGGGCTCGGCACGCTCGCCATACCAGCCGACGCCGAAGCCGTCGCCATTGGTCACCGTCTTGGCCTCGTGCGCCGCCATCGACTGGTGGACGAGCGAATGGCAGGGCTGGGTGACGACGTCCTCGAGGTAGACGGGGCGTCCCTTGTAGGCGATCCAGCGGCACATCTGTCGTCAGGGCATGAGTTGAAAGGCGGACGCGCCTGAGACGGCGCGGATGACGAAGTCGTTACAGTGTCGCCGCGGCCGTGTGAACGGCCAGTTAAGGCCCTTGTGCCGTCTTTTTCCACCGTCGCGGTGCGGGCGCACACTGCGCCGTGTCACGCCGGCGTGGAAAGCCGTTGCGCGCCCGCGCAGCCCCCCGTAGTGCAGCCAGAATGGAGGGGTACGGCGCGATGCGGCTGGCGAGGTGCAGGACGGGCGGCGGTCACGGCGTGGCGCGGGGGATTGCCGGCGTACTGGTCGCGGTTGCGGCTTGCTCGGCCGCGGCCGGTCCGGTCTTCGCCGCAGAGGGCCTCGACGGCCGCACGCTCTCGCCCGTCTGGGGCCTTCCCTTCGCCGGGGTTCTGCTGTCGATCGCGCTGTTCCCGCTGCTCGCGCCGCATTTCTGGGAGCATCACCAAGGCAAGATCGCGGCGGTCTGGGCCGCGCTCGTGCTCGTCCCGCTCGCGCTCGCACAGGGTCCGGCGCTCGCCACCGAGGCGCTGCTGCACACGGCGCTGCTGGAATACGTGCCGTTCATCCTGCTGCTGTTCGCGCTCTTCACCGTGGCCGGCGGCATCTACATCCGCGGCAACATCCATGGCGCGCCGGTGGCGAACACGCTGCTGCTCGCGATCGGCGCGGTGCTGGCCAGCTTCATCGGCACGACCGGCGCCTCGATGGTGATGATCCGGCCGCTGCTTCGCGCCAACGACAACCGCCGCATGAACGTCCACGTCGTCGTGTTCTTCATCTTCATCGTGTCGAACGTCGGCGGCGCACTCACGCCGCTTGGCGATCCGCCGCTCTTCCTAGGGTTCCTGCGTGGCGTCGACTTCTTCTGGACGACGACGGCCCTGCTGGTACCGACCGTGCTCACGCTCGGCGCGCTGCTCGCGCTCTTCTTCCTCCTCGATACGTATTTCTACCGCAAGGAAGCGATCAAGCGGCCGCTGCCGGACCCGACCCCCGATACCGGCATCGCGGTGCGCGGGCTGGTCAACCTGCTGCTGATCGGGATCATCATCGGCGCGATCCTGATGAGCGCATCGGTTAACATGGGCCGGATCGTGGTCGGCGGCATCCCGCTCGACGTGCAGAATATCGTACGCGACGCGATCATGGTCGTCGTCGCCCTGGCGTCGCTTCGGCTGACGCCACCCGAGTTCCGGGCGGCGAACGGGTTCTCGTGGGGTCCGATCGTCGAGGTGGCGAAACTCTTCGCCGCCATCTTCATCTGCCTGATCCCGGTGATCGCGATGCTGCGCGCGGCCGAGGCCGGCCCCTTCGCGCCGCTGATCCGGCTCGTCGCCAATCCTGACGGCTCGCCGAACAACTTCGCCTACTTCTGGACGACCGGCGTTCTCTCCTCGGTCCTCGACAACGCGCCGACCTATCTCGTGTTCTTCGAGATGGCCGGCGGCGATCCCGCCCGTCTCATGGGGCCGCTGGCCGGAACACTCGCCGCGATCTCGCTCGGCGCCGTCTTCATGGGCGCCAATACCTACGTCGGCAACGCGCCGAACTTCATGGTCTACGCCATCGCCAAGGGCGCCGGCGTGCGCATGCCGTCGTTCTTCGGCTACATGCTCTGGTCCGGCGTGATCCTGATCCCGCTGTTCGTGGTGCTGTCGCTGCTGCGCTTCTGAGCACTCACGCCGCGATCCGCATGGCCGGCGCGGCGTCCCTGATCTCGCCGTCGACGTGCGATTCGAACTTCCTGAAGTTCTCGGCGAACATGGCGACCAGCCGTTTCGCCGTGTCGACGAAGCCGGACTTGTCCTGCCAGGTCTTGAACGGCGTGAGAATGTGCGGCTCGACGCCCGGCACCGCGGACGGCACCGCGAAGCCGAAATAGGGATCGGTCCGGAAATCGGCGCGGGCCAGCGAGCCGTCGAGCACGGCGGTGAGCAGGCGCCGCGTGACGCGGATCGG
>CAZVMY010000538.1:0-2181 GCA_964628955.1 uncultured Methylocystis sp. | reverse complement strand
GGCGCAGGAAGCGGCCACCAGCATGAAGATCACGGCACAGGACCTGTTGCGCCTTGGGATCATCGACGCCATCGTGCCGGAACCGCCGGGCGGTGCGCATCGCGACCACGGCGAGACGATCGCAGCGACCGGCGCCACCATTGCGGAGGCGCTCCAGGCGCTGACGCCGCTGAGCGTGGAGGAGGTGCGCCGGGGGCGTGTCGAGAAGTTTCTCGCCATCGGCCGCCGACTGTGAAGGCCGGGGCAGTCGGGTAGCGGCCGGGTCCTAGCGTTAACGCAGCGTTGACCCTTTCGCCCGTCTTGCGCGACTTGCGATAAGAACCGTGTAACGATAACGGGATATTGGAGCGTCTGGTTGTTCTCTCGCGGTGGTCGGATCATGGCAACTTCCTCGGCGGCTCTGGCCGCGGATCGCGCCAGCAGCAGCCGGATCGTGGTGCGCGCAGCTCTGCTCGCCGTGGGCGGTCTGATCCTCGCCGGCTGCAACGGTGAATCGACCCTGCCGCGCAACAGCCGGCACTACGTTCCCATCTCCCAGGACACGCAAGCGCTGATGCAGAAGAAGGAGATGCGCACGCATGCGCCGATCCTGCTGCGCGCCTACAAGCAGGAGAGCGAACTCGAGGTCTGGAAGAAGGCGGCGGACGGCAAGTTCGCGCTGCTGAAGACCTATCCGATGTGCCGCTGGTCCGGACAGCTCGGCCCGAAGATCAAGGAGGGCGACCGACAGGTGCCCGAAGGGTTCTACGGGATCACGCAGTCGCAGCTGAACCCCAACTCCGCCTATTATCTGTCGTTCAACGTCGGTTATCCGAACCAGTACGACAAGGCCCTGAACCGCACCGGGTCCGCGATCATGGTGCACGGTGCGTGCTCGTCCATGGGCTGCTTCTCCATGACCGACGGCCAGATCGCCGATCTCTACGCGCTGACGCGCGAGGCCCTGGCCGGCGGCCAGCAGGTCGTGCAGATGCAGTCGCTGCCGTTCCGCATGACGGCCGAGAACCTCGCGAAATACCGCAGCGATCCGAACATGACCTTCTGGAAGAACCTGAAGGAAGGCAGCGATCATTTCGAGGTGACGCGGCAGGAACCGCAGGTCGCCGTTTGCGGCCGGCGCTACGTGTTCAATGCCAAGCCGAAGGACGCCAGCACGAAATTCGATGCCGGCGCGGCCTGTCCAGCCACCGAAACCGACGCCGATCTCGCGACGGCGGTTGCCGAGAAAGCGCGGGCCGACGAGATCAAGGTCGCCGAACTCGTGACCCAGGGCGCCCGCGCGATGCGGCGGCTCTATCACGACGGGGATCAGCACCCGACGTTCCGCGAACCCGTCGTGGCGACGACGCGCGAGACCAGCCGTCCGGATGCCCTCGCCGCCGGCCCCGTCGAGGTGCCCGTCGAAGAGTTCGGCAAGCTGCAGACGAAGGGCCGGTCGCTGTCGCAGGTTGCGGCACTGGTGGCGCAACGCGGGTCCGAGACACCCACCGCGACGCCGACCGCAACCGCCGCCCTCGCGGCTTCGCCCAAGGTCGAGCCCTCAGCCGCCGCACGGCCGAAGCCCGGCCCTGCCGGACCGACGGTGGTCGCCGCGGTCACGCCCGGCGCTTCGACATCTGGCAGTTCGACACCTGCCGCTGCCGGTCGGACGCCGGCCGCCATCGCGTCTTCTGCCATCCCCGCGACGGCGAGCGCTCAGGCGGCGGCAGTCAATCCGGCGGTTTCGTTGCCTGCCGGAACCCTGGCGCTTGCCTCCGAAACCAGAGACGAAACGCCGAAGTCGATAGAGCTTCCCTTGTTCCGCCGCGTGCTCAGCGGCATCGGGCTTGCGGCTGAAGAACCGCCGGCCGCCCCGCTGACGATCGAGCCGGCCGCGCCTCAGGCCAGGGCCGCTCCCGCGGTCAGGGCTGCGGCCCCGCCGCGCCGTCCCGCGCAGACCACGCCGGTGAAGCGGACGCCTCCGGGGCCGACGGCGGCGCTGTCCGCCGCGACGCCATCTCCCCCGGCCGCCGGGACCGCGACGTCGTCACGTCCGCCGGCGGCGCAATAGCAGGGGAGCGGCGCTCGCTGCCTTTGCGGCTGCGGCAGGATGGGGTCTGCCCCGGAGGAGTCTGATCAGACGAACTGCCCGTGGCAGTGCTTGAACTTCTTGCCCGAGCCGCACGGGCACGCCTCGTTACG
>CAZVMY010000537.1:1916-2198 GCA_964628955.1 uncultured Methylocystis sp. | reverse complement strand
CGACGCCTATCCGCACGAGTTCTCCGGCGGCCAGAACCAGCGGGTGATGATCGCGATGGCGCTCGCCGGCGAGCCGGACCTCCTGGTCGCCGACGAGCCGACGACGGCGCTCGACGTGACCATCCAGGCGCAGATCCTCGACCTCATCCGGCAGGTGCGCCGCGAGATGAACATGGCGCTGGTGCTCATCAGCCATGATCTCGGCGTGATCGCCGAGACCTGCGACCGCGTCGCCGTGATGTATGCGGGCCGCATCGTCGAACAGGCCCCCGCGGACGACCT
>CAZVMY010000537.1:0-1906 GCA_964628955.1 uncultured Methylocystis sp. | reverse complement strand
GACCTGTTCGAGAACCCGCAGCATCCCTATGCGCAGGGGCTCGTCGGCTCCCTGCCGCTCCTCGGGGGAGCGCGGCGGCGCCTCGCCTCGATCCCCGGCACGGTGCCGGACCCGAAGTCTCCACCCTCCGGCTGTGCCTTCCAGCCGCGCTGCGACCGCGCCGTGCCGGATTGCCAGCGCGCCGTGCCGCCGCTCGAAGCGATTTCGGACGGCCGGCAGGTCGCCTGCATCCGGCCCGGACGCCAGGCGCCCGGCACGACCGCACGCCGGTTCGAGGCTGCATGACCCCGCTGGTCAGCGCCGAGGGCCTCGCCCGGACCTACCGCTCGCGCCGGGGCCTCTTCGGCAGCGTCACCCTCGTGCGGGCCGTGAACGGCGTCGGCTTCGCGATCGGCAAGGGCGAAACCCTGGGCGTGGTCGGCGAATCGGGCTCCGGCAAATCGACCATGGGCCGGATGGCGCTCGGGCTCGAGGCGCCCGACGAGGGCGCAGTGCGCTTCGACGGCGCGCCCATGCCGGCGGTCGGCTCTCCGGCATGGCGGATGCAGCGCGCGCGGATGCAGATGATCTATCAGGATCCGCTGGGCGCGCTCGACCGCCGTCTGCCGGTGATCGAGCAACTGGCGGAGCCGCTCGCGATCCACGGCCGCGGCACGCCGCCGGAGCAGCAGGCCAGGGCGATCGAACTCCTGATGAAGGTCGGTCTCTCGCGCGATCAGGGGCGGCGCTATCCGCACGAACTGTCGGGCGGACAGCGGCAGCGCGTCGTGCTGGCGCGGGCGCTGATCACGAACCCGGACTTCCTCGTCTGCGACGAGCCGGTCTCCGCGCTCGACGTCTCGATCCAGGCGCAGGTGGTCAACCTGCTCGTCGACCTCCAGGCCGAATTCGGCGTCGCCATGCTGTTCATCAGCCATGACCTGCGCGTCGTGCGTCAGGTCAGCAACCGCGTGGCGGTAATGTACCTCGGCAGCTTCGTCGAGGAAGGCGATGCCGACGATCTCTTCGCCGAGCCGCTGCACCCCTACACGAAGGCGCTGGTCTCGGCGGCGCCGATCCCCGGCCGCGACATGCGTCGCGAGCGGACCGTGCTCACCGGCGAGCCGCCGAACCCGGCCAGCCGCCCGGCCGGCTGTGCCTTCCATCCGCGCTGCCCGGTCGCCATGGCGCGCTGCGGCGTCGAGACGCCGGTCCTGGCGACGGTGATGCCCGGCCGGACCGTCGCCTGCCATCTCGTAGAGGCGCCCGCCGGCAGCCAGAGGGAAGCCGCCTGATGCTGCGCTTTTTTGCCCTGCGTTTCGGCCGCGCGCTGATCACCATCGTGCTCGTCGTGACCTTCGCCTTCGTGGTGCTGCGGCTTTCCGGCGACCCGGCGCAGATCATCCTCGGACCGGAAGCGCCTCCCGAGGTGATCGCCGCCTTCCGCAAGGCCTGGGGTCTCGATGATCCGGTCTGGCTGCAATACCTGCATTACTTCGGCGCCATCGCCGAGGGCGAACTCGGCCGCTCCATGCGCGACGGCCGCTCGGCAATCGTCATCGTCGCCGAACGCATCCCCGCCACGCTGGCGCTCACCCTGCCGGCGCTGGCGCTCAAGCTCGCGATCGGCATCCCGGCCGGCATCTATGCGGCGCTGCATCGCGGCAGCATGGCGGACCGGACCGTGATGGTGCTCTCGGTGGCCGGCTTCACGGTGCCGAGCTTCATCCTCGGCCTGACGCTGGTGCTCATCTTCGCGGTCTACCTCGGCTGGCTGCCGTCGGGCGGGCAGGACACTTGGCGGCACGGGATTCTGCCGGTGCTGACGCTCGGCATCGTCGGTGCCGCGATCCTCGCGCGCTTCACCCGCAGCGCCATGCTGGAGGTGCTGGGCCAGCCGTATATCCGCACGGCGAGCGCCAAGGGC
>CAZVMY010000536.1:0-2207 GCA_964628955.1 uncultured Methylocystis sp. | reverse complement strand
ACGCTCAACCTGCTGCGCGCCTTCGCGATGGGCGGCTATGCCAATCTCGACTACGTGCACCAGTGGATGCTCGGCTTCGTCAAGGACAGCCCGCAATCCGGCCGCTATCGGGAACTCGCCGACCGGATCTCCGAATCGCTCGATTTCATGCGCGCCTGCGGCATCGACCCGGAGTCGCATCCCGAGATGCGCACGACGGACTTTTATACCAGCCATGAGGCGTTGCTGCTCGGCTACGAGCAGGCGCTCACCCGCGTGGATTCGACCACCGGCGACTGGTACGCGACGTCCGGCCACATGATCTGGATCGGTGATCGCACGCGCCAGCCTGACCACGCGCATGTCGAGTTCTTCCGGGGCGTCAGGAACCCGATCGGCCTGAAATGCGGCCCCTCGCTGAAGCCGGACGAACTGATGCGCCTGATCGAGACGCTGAACCCCGACGACGAGCCGGGCCGGCTGACGCTGATCTGCCGGTTCGGTGCCGACAAGGTGTTCGACGTGATGCCCGGGCTCGTACGTGCGGTGAAGGCGTCGGGCCGCACGGTCGTGTGGTCGTGCGATCCGATGCATGGCAACACGATCAAGGCCGGCTCCGGCTACAAGACTCGGCCGTTCGACCGCATCCTGCTCGAGGTGAAGAACTTCTTCGCCGTTCACGATGCCGAGGGCACCTATGCCGGCGGCATCCATCTCGAGATGACCGGCAAGAACGTCACCGAATGCACGGGCGGCGCTCGCGCCATCTCGGACGAGGAGCTGCACGACCGGTATCACACCTATTGCGATCCCCGGCTGAACGCCGAGCAGGCGATCGAGATGGCGTTCCTGACGGCCGATCTCCTCAAGCGGCAGCGCTCCGCCATGGGCTCGATCCGGCGCGCCGACGCGGCGGAATAGGGCCAGAGGGATCAGGAACCTGTACGGCGCGTTCATGGGAAAGTCAGATGTCGACAGATACCGTGATCGTGAACAATCGATGTCGCGTCTGAAGGAGAGACCGATGACGGCTACTGCGACTTTCGGCCGGATCGCCGGCCATGCCAGGAAGACTTTGGCCGTGCTGCTGGGCGCGGCGACGATCGGGCTGACCATGGTCCCCGTCACGACGACGTCGGCGGAAGCGCAATGGCGCGGCCATCACGGCTACGGCCCGGGTTATTACCGCGGCCATCGCGGCGGCTGGGGCCGAGGTCCGGGCGTCGCTGCGGGGATCGTCGGCGGCCTCGCGGCCGGCGCGCTCATCGCCGGTGCTGCTCGCCCCTACTACTACGGCGGCTATGGCCCAGCCTATTACAGCTACGGCGGCGGCTATGACGATTACGTGCCGCGCTGCCGCATCGTTCGCGAGCGCTTCGAGCGCTGGGACGGCGCGATCGGCGTCCGCCGCATCCGGGTCTGCGACTGACGTCGGTCGAGCGATCCCGCCGCGGCTTTCCAGCCGCGGCGGTGGGCGCTAATCTGGCGCCATGACCAACACGCTGCAGATCGCGCTCGCACAGATCAACCCCATCGTCGGCGATGTGGCTGGCAACGGACTGAAGGCGCGCGAGGCCCGGGCCGAAGCTGCGCGCCTCGGTGCGGACCTCGTGGTTTTCAGCGAGCTGTTTCTGTCGGCCTATCCGCCCGAGGACCTCGTCCTCAAGCCTGCCTTTCTCGATGCCTGCCGTCGCGAGATCGAGGCTCTGGCGGTCGAGACGGCCGATGGTGGGCCGGCGATCCTGATCGGCGTCCCGTGGGCCGAGGGCGGCAACCGCTACAACGCGTTCGCCGCGCTGGACGCAGGCAGGATCACGGCGATCCGGTTCAAGGTCGACCTGCCGAACTACGGCGTGTTCGACGAGAAGCGTGTCTTCGCCCAGGGGCCGATGCCGGGGCCGATCTCGCTGCGCGGCGTCCGCATCGGCGCGCCGGTCTGCGAGGACATCTGGGGACCCGAGCCGGTCGAATGCCTGGCCGAGACAGGGGCCGAGATCCTGATCGTGCCGAACGGCTCGCCGTACCGCCGCGGCCGGCTCGACGAGCGTCTGAACGTCGCCGTCGCCCGCGTCACCGAAAGCGGCCTGCCGCTCATCTACCTCAACCAGATCGGCGGCCAGGACGAGCTCGTTTTCGACGGCGCCTCCTTCGGACTCAATGCCGACCGCACGCTGCTGGGCCAGATGAATAAAACGTTCTTGCAGGATGACACCGTCGAGTTTATTTCG
>CAZVMY010000535.1:0-2208 GCA_964628955.1 uncultured Methylocystis sp. | reverse complement strand
CTGATCATGGCTGAGCACGTGCCCGCCGAGCGGTGGTTTGCCGGGCAGCACCGGCAGGTCGCAATGCTCGACGAAGGGCTTGATGCGCACGAGGGCGTTGTGGCCCCAGAACGGCCCGCAATCGCCGATCCACCACGCGCTGCCCATCGTGTAAGAGCGCATGCCGTGCCGCATGCCGAACTGGAAGATGCGCGCGAAAGCGGAGCCCGACGGCATGCCGACCACGAGGCTCTGGAGAATGCCGAGCCTTGGATAGGCCTGGCAGATGCGGACGAGCTTCACGACGCTATCGCCCGCCATCAGGCTGTCGGCGTCGAGCGGCAGCATCAGGTCGTAATCGGCGCCGAAGCGCCGGCAGAAGTCCCGGACGTTGCCGGCCTTGTAGCCCTCGTTCGAGGTTCGGCGCCGGTATACGAGCCGATCGGGATGGGGATCGCGTGCCTGCCAGGCCGCAAAGGCGCGCGCCTCGGCTTCGGCTGCAGGACCATCCGTGGTGTCGCTGAGCACGAAATAGCCGAAATGCGCGCCTTCACCCGTTGCCTCGACGCTCTGCTTGACGATCTCCAGCCGCGCGAGTGCCCGCTCGGGGTCCTCGTTGCGGACGGTCATGAAGATCGCGGTCCTGACCGCGATCGCCGTATCGGCATCGCCGGCAGCGGCGAAGGGCGCTGTCCGCTCGACCGGATTCTTCGTGCCGAGGATCAGCCACAAACCAATGGCGGCGTTCCAGAATCCGAGCACCGTCCAGGGCGTGCCGATCAGGAAGCAGACGAACATGACCACGTCGACTGCCGTCCAGCCGCCCCAGCCCATCACGCTCACCATGGCGAAGGCCAGCGCGGCATAGGTCGCGAGATTGAGCGCCAGGAGCAGCCGCCGTCGGCGGCGGAGCAGGTGCAGCGGCTGGATTCCGGCCGGCGTCATGTCGTCGGCCATGCCGTCGACGCGGCCGGGGAGGGCGTCCGTCATTGACGGCCGTCGGTCTGCTGCGTATCCGCTCATCTGGCAAAGGGCTCCTGACCGGTGTGCGGTGTCGCTTTCTGATCATGAATTCAAGCTGAATATGACCGCCGGGAGGCTCGGCTGAGCGGTGGTCCCCTGCCGTCGGCGCTGGCGCTCTGGTACGTCGCACCGGGCGCCGTCGCGCTGCGTGCCGTTCCGCTGGCGGAACCGGTTCCCGGCGAGGTCCAGGTGCGCGCACTCTGGAGCGGCATCAGCCGCGGCACGGAACGCCTCATCTTCAACGGGGAGGTGCCTTCGAGCGAGCACCAGCGCATGCGCTGCCCGCACCAGACCGGCGATTTCCCGTTCCCCGTGAAGTACGGCTACTGCTCGGTCGGCGTCGTCGAGGCGGGCGCCCCGACCTATCTCGGCCGCACGGTCTTCGCGCTCCATCCGCATCAGGATCGTTACGTGCTGCCGTTGCGCAGCGTCACGATCGTTCCCGCGGCCGTGCCGGCGCGGCGCGCGGTACTCGCGGCCAACATGGAAACCGCGCTGAACGCGCTCTGGGACGGCGGCGCCGGCCCCGGCGACCGGATCACGATCGTCGGCGGCGGCGTCGTCGGCCTTCTGGTGGCCTATCTCGCCGCAGGCTTGCCGGGCGCCGAGGTCACCGTCGTCGACACCGTGGACCGGAGTGAGCTGGCCGGCGCGATCGGCGCGCGGTTCGCTGCACCCGGGTTGCAGCCACCCGACGCCGATATCGTCTTTCACACCAGCGCGAGCGGCGCCGGTCTCGCCACCGCGATCGCCGCCGGCGGCGAGGAGGCCGTCGTCGTCGAGGTGAGCTGGTATGGCGATCGTGCAGTGTCCGCGCCGCTGGGCGGAGCGTTCCACAGCCGTCGGCTGACCCTGCGCGGCTCTCAGGTCGGCCAGATCGCGCGGTCTCGCCGGCCGCGCTGGTCCTATGCGCGCCGGCTGGGCAAGGTGTTGGAGCTCCTGGCCGATCATCGCCTCGATGCGCTGCTGGGCGAGGATCTCCGCTTCGCGACCTTGCCGGATACGCTTCCTGCCGCTTTCCAGCCCGGCGCGACGGGACTGGCGCCCGTGATCCGATACGATTGAGCGCTCAGCGAGCATTCATCATCCGCCTGCCAAACGCCTGGCGCCCGCCCGGACGCCCAACCAGGAGCCCTGCATGTTCTCCGTCGAAGTCCGCGATCGCATCATGATCGCGCACAGCCTGCCGAATCCGTTCTTCGGACC
>CAZVMY010000534.1:0-2215 GCA_964628955.1 uncultured Methylocystis sp. | reverse complement strand
CAGCTCGACGGCGGCACGGCGACCAACGTCGCGACCGCCGGCGCCAAGGCGATCTTGCGCGTCACCATCCCGGCCACGCTGGGCCTCCACAATCTCCGGATCAACTGGGTCTCGGGCTCGGTCAACTGGCTCGGGATGGAGATGCACGACGCCAGCCGGACCAAGGTGCGGGTCTGGAACATGGGCTGGCCGTCGAGCCAGGCCAGCGGCAACTGGAACGTCAATTCGCCGAACGCCTGGGAGCCGATCTCGGCGATCGGCGACCCGCTTTTCCGGCCGCACTGCACGATCATCGATCTCGGCCAGAACGACCTGAACGCGACCACGCCGGTGACGCCGGCGGCGCTCCGGGCGGCGCTGCAGAGCCTGATCGCCGCGGCGCTGGTGCACGGCGACGTGCTGCTGATGACGCCGGCGCCGTCCGCCTCCTCCTGGGACACGGCCAACCTGCAGGCGGCCTACCGCGACGTCTACTACGCGCTCGCCGACGCCAACGACCTGGTGCTGATCGACAACCACGTGCGCACCGGCCCTTTCGCCGCGGCGCTGGCGGCCGGGTTCTACGACGCGGGCGCCGAGGTCCACATGTCGGCTGCCGGCTACGTCGAGAAGGCCTCGGCGGCGGCCCGCCTGCTCACGGCGCTCTGAGAGGACACGCGATGGCTCACCTGACCGGCACCACCCTCGCCACCGACGTCGTCAGCATCGACCTCGCACGATCGAGCACGCTGCTCACGGTGTTCAACGAGGGCACCGACCCGATGCGCGTCACGCTGGAGGGCTCCACCCCGTCGGCGACCGTCGGCATCCCGATCGAGGAGGGTGGCGCCTGGGAGCATCAGGGCGCCTATGTCTCGACGATCCGCATCTGGTGCGCCACCGCGCAGCCCTGGCAGGTGGTGGTGTACTGATGGGCTACGTCAGCCTCCTGCCGCGGACGGGCGCGGCCGTCACCATCACCCGGCCGACGGCGGGTGCCAGCGTCCTCTCCGGCCGGGTCTCGGCCGCGGTCCTCGTCGGCGCTCTGGTCACGGTCAGGCGCGACGGCGTCGTGATCGGCACGCCGGCGGTCGCCGCCGACCGGCGATGGACGCTCACCGGCATCCTGCCGGTCCTCGACGTCGGCGACGTGATCGAGGCTGCGGTCGTCTCGGCGGCCGGCCTCACGGTCATGGCCACGGCGACGCCGCGGACCATCGTGGCGCTGCCGGTCGCCACCGGCGGCAGCATCCCGCAACCGGCGCTGATCGGGGTCGGGCTCGTGCAGGCGGTGCCGCTCAGCTCCGGCGGCGCGATCCCGCAGCCCGCGGTCCTCGCCGCGCAGATCGTGCAGGCGGTGCCGCTCTCATCGGGCGGGACGATCCCGCAGCTCATCGTCGCGCCGGCGCTGCCGCAGCTCTTCCTCGACATCATGGGACCGATGGCCGGCCAGTCGGAGATCACGGCCTACGGTGCGCCGCTCTCGACCATGGTCGCCCGCTGGCAGGCCGAGGAGACCGACGCGCGCTACAATGCCGATATCGCGGGCGACTGGTCGCTGGTCGGGCTCTACGACCGCGCCGGCGTCTATTTCGACATGTGGCGGATGACCGGCAACGCCGTCTACCGCACCCGCGCCGAGGAATCCGCCCTCAAATACTGGAACGGGCATTTCAACGTCGAAGGCACGGCGCCGCATCTCCACTACATCCGCGGCCTCGCCGGGCTCTACGCGCTGACCGGGACGCCGGCCGGCTTCCCCGCCCGCCTCAAGACGCAGATGGAGTCCGGGCTGCTCGCCAACGCCTATTACTGGGACACGATCGGCCAGCTCGACCAGAGCGACCCGAACCGGTTCGCCGACAACCGCTCGCAGACGGCGATCCTGCAATCGGCGCTCTACCTGCATGCGCTCGGCGCCACGCCGATGACCGGCGGCTACGCGCCCCTGAACGGCCTGAGCTGGGCCGCGATCGCCGAGCTGACGGTGGACCGCATCCTGGCCAGCCAGGGCGCGGACGGCGCCTGGCAGTTCGATTTCCCGGGCGAGCCGCCCTATCAGAAGCAGTTCATGGCGGCCCGCGTCTGCCACACGCTCGCGGCCGAGTACCTGCCGATCATGCGCCCGGACGGCGCCCGCTACAGGCAGGTGATGGATGCGATCCAGCGCTGTGCGGACTGGACCTGGACCAACGCCTGGGACAGCGGCTCGCCGACGGCCGACGTGCTCACCTCC
>CAZVMY010000533.1:0-2217 GCA_964628955.1 uncultured Methylocystis sp. | reverse complement strand
CACATCGTCACCTTGTCGACGACCGCCTGGATCGGCAGCTTCGCGCCCTGTGCCGCCTCGACGGTCGCGACGATCTGTGCGAGCAGCGTGTCGGCTCCGACCTTGCGGGCGGCGAAATGGAACGAGCCGGTGCCGTTGATCGTCCCGCCCGTCACGGTGGAGCCGGGCTGCTTGCGGGTCGGCACCGGCTCGCCGGTGATCATCGCCTCGTCGACATGGGACGATCCCGCGACGACCTCGCCGTCGACGGGAATGCGCTCACCGGGACGCACGATCACCACGTCGCCCACGACCACGGTCTCGATGGCGACGTCGGCCTCCGCGCCGTCGCGCAGCACGCGCGCCGTCTTGGGCTGGAGCGACATCAGGCGGCGGATGGCCTCGCTCGTCGAGCCCTTGGCGCGCGCCTCGATCCAGCGCCCGATCAGGATCAGGGTCACGATCACCGCACTCGCCTCGAAATAGGTGTAATCGGTGCCGTCCGGCAGCAGGCCGGGCATGAAGACCGCGACGCTCGAGTAGAGAAAGGCCGCGGTCGTGCCCAGCGCCACGAGCGAGTTCATGTCCGGCGCGCCGCGCAGCAGCGCCGGCCAGCCTTTCCGGATGAACCGCTGGCCTGGCACGGCCATCACGAAGCCGGCGAGCAGGAACGAAAGACCCTTCATGTTGAAATCGCCGATCCGGCCGGCGAGAAAATGGTGCAGCGTGTCGGACATGTGCGTGCCCATCTCGAAGACGAGCAACGGTACGGTGGCGATCGCCGCAACGGCGACGTCGCGGCGCAAGCCCGACAATTCGGTCTCGCGCGCCAGACGCTCGCGGTCGGCGGTGTCACCCGCCTCTCGAACCGGTTGGGCTTCATAACCGGCGGCGGAGATCACCTCGACGAGCGACGGCACCATCTCAGGCCCGCCGAGCAGACGCACCGATACGCGGCTGGTCGCCAGATTGACGGCCGCGTCCAGGACGCCCGGCATCGCCTCGAGCGCGCGCTCGACCCGCCCGACGCAAGAAGCGCAGGTCATGCCCGAGACGCTCAGCGCGACCGCTGTCTCGTGCGGCTCGTAACCCGCCTTACGGATCGCGTCGTCGATCGCTGTCGTATCGACCGTGCCGGACGAAACGGCGACGTGCGCCCGCTGCGTCGCCAGGTTCACCGAAACGCTGCCGACCCCCTCGATCGCTGCGATCGCCCGCTCGACGCGGCTGACGCACGAGGCGCAGCTCATGCCATCGACCGGAATGTCGAACTGGATACCGGGGAGGGCCGGCCGACTCGCGATCGTTACCGTCGACATGACGTCTCTCCTGTGACGGCGACGCATATGCGGCTTCCCATGATGGTAAGGTCAAGCGCCGCTGGAAGCCCTGGCAAGGATTTTTCGGAAGCGCCGAAACGGCGAGAGGCCTCTTGACCTTACCACTGTGGAAAGCCTCAACCTGCTCCTCATCGATACCAACAGGAAGCTCAGCCATGTGCGACCACCATTCCGAGTCCGCATCGGAGACCGTCGCGACTTCAGCGCCGACGAGCCTCGAGTTCCGCGTCGACGACATGGCCTGCGGCCATTGCGCCGGCACGATCAAGAAGGCGATCGAGACGGCCTTGCCCGGCGCCACCGTCGATGCTGATCCCGCCTCGAAGCTCGTGAACGTAACGGGCTTCGGCGACTATGCCGCAATAAAGGCGATCGTGACCGGAGCCGGCTACACGCCAGGCGCCGCGCCTATCGCGGCCTGACGGACATCGACGGGAGCAAGGCGGCATCAACCGTTGAGACCTGAGCACGCCGCCGGGTGTTGAAAAGATCCTCCGCATGTAGACGCCCGACGTCGAGCGCACGGAAATCCAGGATGAGCTCGATCGCAAGGCCGCGGTTGTCTTGACTGAAGTGGCCGTGGTCTCCCGAGATTGCCGGCAGCCTGTCGCGCTCGGCCCTGTGTCTCATCGACCCTTTGCCTTCAGCCATTTGTCGATGATCCCGATCTCCCTCACCTGAGCCGTGACGATCTCCTCGGCCAGACTTTTCGCGTCGGCATCGTTCCCGTTCGCGAGCTCGACCTTGGCCATGTCGATCGCGGCCTGATGATGCGCCCTCATCTGCTTCATGAAGTCGACGTCGGCATCGCCGGTATAGGCCGGCATCCCGCTCATCATCGCCATCATCGACTGCTTGTAGCCTCTGGTCGCCGCGGAATCGGATGCCATCGGCATCA
>CAZVMY010000532.1:1911-2220 GCA_964628955.1 uncultured Methylocystis sp. | reverse complement strand
TTGATGCGGCGCAGCGCCTCCATCACGACCTGGGTGTTGCGCGGGTCGAGTGAGGCAATCGGCTCGTCGGCGAGGATGACCTTCGGCTCCTGGACGAGAGCACGGGCGATGGCCACGCGCTGCTGCTGGCCGCCCGAGAGCGTTTCGGCGCGCTGCGCGAGCAGATGGCCCATGTCCAGCCGGTCGAGCGCGTGGATCGCGCGCAGCTTGTCGTCCTCGGAGAAGGACTTGATGAGCGTGAGCAAGGTCGACCGATGGTCGAGCCGACCGAGCAGGACGTTGGTCAGGACGTCGAGGCGGCCGACCAGG
>CAZVMY010000532.1:0-1901 GCA_964628955.1 uncultured Methylocystis sp. | reverse complement strand
CGGTGTCGCGGCGCCAGTCGCGCAGCGCCTGCCCCTTCAGCGCCGTCACGTCGCGGTCGCCGAACAGGATGCGTCCGGCGCTCGGCTCGGACAGGCGGTTGATCATGCGCAGGAGCGTCGACTTCCCGGCCCCGGAGCGCCCGATCACGCCGACCATCTGGCCGGCCGGAATCTCGATGCTGACACCGTCGACGGCGGCTTTGTCGCCGAAACGCTTGGTCAGACCCTCGATCTTCAGCATTCGTCGTACCTCTGCAGCTAGAAGTCGATAACCATCGCCGATGACAAGGCCGTGACGACAGCTTCGTGACAGTGGCGTGTCGGTGTTCTGCCGGCCTCACGTCCCGCTTGCCTGCCCGGCGCCGCCGCGTATCTCATGGAACGCGCGCCGGCGGCCGGCGACTCCGGAGTTGCGGCGATGTCGGACGAGGTTGTGGAACGGCTTGTGGAACGGTTTGTGGAACTCTCGGCCCACGCGCGCGCCGGCCGGCCGCCGCTGCCCACCCTGTTCGCCGAGGACCCGGATCGGTTCGCACACTTCTCGATTCGGCTGGACGACCTGCTGTTCGACTATTCGAAGAACCTCGTCACGCGTGAAACGATGCGGCGCCTGGTCGCGCTGGCTGAGGCGGCGGACGTTCCGGGCCGGCGTGACGCGATGTTCGCCGGGGAGCCGATCAACGTCACGGAAGGCCGCGCCGTGCTGCATACGGCGCTCCGCGTGGCGGAGACAAGCGGCGCGATCGTCGACGGCCGGCCCATCGATGGCGCCATCGCGGCCGAGCTCGATCGCGTCCTCGCCTTCGCAGAGGGCATCCGGTCCGGTGCCATCGCCGCGTCGGACGGCAGACCTTTCGCCGATGTCGTCAACATCGGCATCGGCGGCTCGGATCTGGGTCCTGCCATGGTCGCCCTCGCTCTGTCGCCCTATCGCGACGGGCCGCGCCTGCACTTCGTCTCGAACGTCGATCCGGCGCATCTCGCGGACACGATCGCCGACCTCGATCCGGCGCGGACGCTGTTCGTCGTCGCCTCGAAGACCTTCACGACGCTGGAGACCATGGCAAACGCCGGCGCGGCGCGCGCCGTGATCCGCGACGCGCTCGGCGAGGCGGCGGTGCCCGCGCATTTCGCCGCGATCTCGACGGCCCGCGCCCGTGTCGAAGCCTTCGGCATCGGCGCCGACCGCATGTTCGGGTTCTGGGACTGGGTCGGCGGACGCTACTCGATCTGGTCGGCGATCGGCCTGCCGGTTGCGATCGGAATCGGCGCTGACGGTTTCCGGTCGTTCCTCGCCGGTGCAGCGGCGGTCGACCGCCACTTTCGCGAGGCGCCGCTCGACCGGAATCTCCCGGTGGTGATGGCCCTGCTCGGCGTCTGGTACCGCAGCGTGCTCGGTTTCCCGGTGCATGCCGTGCTGCCCTACGACCAGCGGCTCGCGCGGTTCCCGGCCTACCTGCAGCAGCTCGACATGGAATCGAACGGCAAACGCGTCCGGCTGGACGGGTCGCCCGTCACGATGCCGACCGGGCCGATCGTCTTCGGCGAGCCCGGCACCAACGGCCAGCACGCGTTCTTCCAGCTGCTGCATCAGGGCACGGACGTCGTGCCGGCGGACTTCCTGATCGCCGCCGAGGGTCACGAGCCCGACGCCCGCGACCGTCACGTCATGCTGGCCGCCAACTGCTTCGCGCAGACCGAGGCGCTCATGCGCGGGCGGACGCTGGACGAGGCGGCCGCGCAGCTCCGCGCGCAGGGTCTGGACGCAGCAGCGGTCGCCCGGCTCGCGCCGCACAAGGTCTTTCCCGGCGACCGGCCGTCCTCGACGGTCCTCTATCGCCGGCTCGATCCGTTCACGCTGGGCCGGCTGATCGCGCTCTACGAGCACAAGGTGTTCGTGC
>CAZVMY010000531.1:300-2223 GCA_964628955.1 uncultured Methylocystis sp. | reverse complement strand
GACCAGATGCCGGAGCCGCGTTACGTCATTTCCATGGGCTCCTGCGCCAACGGCGGCGGCTATTACCATTACAGCTACAGCGTTGTGCGTGGCTGCGATCGCATCGTGCCGATCGACATCTACGTGCCGGGCTGCCCACCGACCGCGGAAGCACTGCTCTACGGCGTGCTGATGCTGCAGAAAAAGATCAGGCGCACCGGGACGATCGAGCGGTAGGGGGGACGACATGGCCGAACCGACCGACATGATCATGCCGATACTGCGGGAAAAGCGTTCGGAAGCCGAACAGCGTCATCGAGAGGTGCTGGAACACCTCGACAAGCTGGAACAAGGGCAGGTTTCATTCGAGCACGCCCTGACGGCCGATACGCTCGTGAGCAAGCTCGTGACCGGAGAGTTCGAGGAACGGATCGAATTGCTGGAACGCAAAGTGCTCGAACTGGAAGCGCTGCGATGACCGAAGCGCTCTCCATTCTCGGCGCGCATTGCAGGAGCGCGATCCCCAGCATCACGGGCTTCACGGTCGCAAACGGCGAACTCACCCTCCACGCCGAGGCTGCCAAGATCGTCGAGACGGTGATGGCGCTGCGCGACGACGGCAAGTGCCGCTTCATCAGCATGGTCGACGTCGCCGGCGTTGATTATCCGGCGCGCGAGCGGCGTTTCGACGTCGTCTATCACTTCCTGTCGCCGGCGCTGAACCAGCGCATTCGCGTCAAGGTCGAGACGGATGCCGACACGCCCGTCCCCTCCATCACCGGCCCGTTCCCGGGAGCCGACTGGTTCGAGCGCGAGGTGTACGACCTTTACGGCGTGCTCTTCACCGGCCACCCCGACCTGCGGCGGATCCTGACCGACTACGGCTTCGAGGGCCATCCGCTGCGGAAGGACTTCCCGCTGACCGGCCACGTCGAGGTCCGGTATGACGACGACGAGAAAAGGGTCGTCTACGAGCCGGTGAAGCTCAACCAGGAGTTCCGGCAGTTCGATTTCCTGAGCCCGTGGGAAGGCACCGACTATGTGCTGCCGGGCGATGAGAAGGCGAGGGGCTAGGCAATGGGCAGTCGGCAGTCGGCAGTCGTAAAGACGAGGGTCCTCGATCGTGTCGGTTCAGTCGTATCGGGACCTGCGCGTCTGGAACGCTGCTATGGAACTGTCCGTTCAGTGCTATCGCCTGACCAAATCGTTTCCGCGCGACGAACTGTTCGGGATGACGGCTCAGATCCGTCGTGCGAGCGTTTCCGTCCCGGCCAACATCGCGGAAGGGTATGGGCGCGAAAACACGGGGTCGTACATCCAGTTTCTGAGGATCTCGCAAGGCTCGCTGAAGGAGCTCGAAACGCATATCATGCTTGCGGAAAGGGTGTCGCTGATATCGATCGAGAATGCCAAGCCCGTTCTCGATCGGGCCGACGACCTCGGGAAGATGCTTCGGGCGCTCATCCGGTCACTGGAAAAGCACATCGAAACCTGATGGTAGCTGGCCTGTCCGATTGCCGACTGCCGATTGCCGATTGCCAGGTTTTGCCATGAACGAGCCGGCCCCCCTCCGTAATTTCCAGATCAACTTCGGGCCGCAACATCCTGCGGCGCATGGTGTTCTGCGTCTCGTTCTCGAACTCGACGGCGAGATTGTCGACCGGGTCGATCCGCATATCGGGCTCTTGCATCGTGGCACCGAGAAGCTGATCGAGCACAAGACGTATCTGCAGGCGGTGCCTTATTTTGACCGGCTCGACTACGTCGCGCCAATGAACCAGGAGCATGCCTTCGCGATCGCCGTCGAGCGGTTGGCCGGCATCGAGGTGCCGCGCCGGGCGCAGCTCATCCGGGTGCTCTATTGCGAGATCGGCCGCATTCTCAGCCATCTCCTCAACGTGACGACGCAGGCCCTCGACGTCGGTGCGCTGACGCCGCCGCTCT
>CAZVMY010000531.1:0-290 GCA_964628955.1 uncultured Methylocystis sp. | reverse complement strand
TGGGGCTTCGAGGAACGCGAAAAGCTGATGATCTTCTACGAGCGTGCGTCGGGTGCCCGCATGCACGCGGCCTATTTCCGGCCGGGCGGGGTGCACCAGGACCTGCCGCCGAAGTTGATCCAAGACATCGCGGCCTGGTGCGATCCGTTCCTCGAGGTGCTCGACGATCTCGACAATCTTCTGACGCCGAACCGCATCTTCAAGCAGCGCAACGTGGACATCGCAGTCGTCAAGCTTGAGGATTGCTGGAAATGGGGCTTCTCGGGCGTCATGGTGCGCGGCTCCGGCGC
>CAZVMY010000530.1:0-2228 GCA_964628955.1 uncultured Methylocystis sp. | reverse complement strand
AGGCAGCCGTCAGGGCTGGCAGAGCAAGTCCCTGCAGGCCCTCCAGCGTCCACATGGGGCCGAGCCGCCCCGTGAAGGGCAGCAGCCCCCATTGCACACCGAAGGTGAGGATCAGCATGTAGCCGACCCAGAAGACGGGAAGGGATATGCCTGCGACCGCCAGGGCCATAATGCTTCGGTCGATGATCGTGCCGCGCTGCACAGCCGCGACGACGCCCAGTCCGATGCCGACCGGCACGGCGACGAGCAAAGCGGTCAGCACCAGCTCGGCGGTGGGGCCGAAAGCCTCGATCAGTTCTTCGAGCACGAGGCGGTTCGAGATGATCGACCGGCCGAGGTCTCCGACGATGACATCGCCGAAATAGTGGATCAGCTGGACGATCCAGGGCTTGTCGAGCCCCATCTCGATCCGCAGCTGCGACACCACCTGAGCCGATGCCGACTGCCCGGCAAGCAGCGCGGCCGGATCGCCCGGCACGACCCGCAGCAGCACGAATCCGAAGAGGATCGCTCCCGCCAAAACGGGCACCGACAGCACTAGGCGGGCGGATACGGCCTTCAGCAAGGCTCGACCCGGACAAGCCGGCCCTTTCTGGCGTTAGCGCGCGATCTGCGGAATTTCAGCACGTCCCTCTCCGCGGGGTTATCCCCTACTCGCGTCAGGAAGTTAGTTATGCTAACTAAGTTATAGGCGAAGTCGGGCTTGTCAATCCGGATTGTTGGTCTAAATCGCCGAGCGAGTTTCAAGTGTAGGTAGCGCCGCGTCCTTTTCGCCTCGGCATCTGCGGGAATGGAAGATTTGCACGAGGGCTCGCGGCGGCCGGTGCAGGAAGAATGAGTGGAGCGTCTTCCGGCAATCGCGCCGGGGCCGCGCTCGAAACGGAACGTCGGGGAGGGCCCGCATGGGTGACAGATCGGACACGGCCACGGCCCTGCTGGCTCCCGGCGGGTGCCGTCGACAGAGGCTGTCGGAGGAGGAGCGTCGGGCGCTGTATTCCGGCCCGTGGAATGTCGGATACCTGATCCGAACGGTCAGCCGCCGGGCGCGGGATCAGATCAAGGTTCTGCTCGGCGAGCAGGGTATCAACATCGGGATGTGGCCCTATCTCTGGGCCCTCTACAAGAAGGACGGCGTACCGCAGGTGGTCCTCGGGCGTTCAGTCAAGGCCGTAGGCCCCTCGGTCGTCAGCGCGGTCAACCAGCTCCAGCGCGCCGGGCTTGCGCGGCGCGTCCGGGATGAGCGGGACATGCGGGTCGCCAACATCCATCTGACCGACAAGGCGCGTGCGCTAAGGCCGCGTATCGAACAATGCGTCAGCGACGTGAACGAGCGCGCGCTGCAGTTCCTGTCCGATGAGGAGGTCGCCCTCCTCATTACCATCGTCGAGAAAATCAATGCCGGGCTCGATCAGGATGTTCGCCAGCCTTAGCATTGAAGTTACATAGTCACCGGCGAAACAGAGCCCGCATGCCTGCTGATCTGTTATCGAGTCGCTGCGCGTTGCTAGATCGCCTCGAGCGCGATAGCGATGCCTTGACCGACGCCGATGCACATGGTGGCGAGCGCGCGCTTCTTGCCCGTGAGCGAGAGTTCCAGCGCCGCTGTGCCCGCGATGCGGGCGCCCGACATGCCGAGCGGATGGCCGAGCGCGATGCCGCCGCCGTTCGGGTTTACATGGGCGCCGTCTTCCGGAATCCCGAGTTCGCGCAGGACCGCGATGCCCTGGCTGGCGAAGGCCTCGTTCAGCTCGACGATATCGAAATCGGAAGGCTGCACGCCGATCAGCTTGCAGAGCCTCTGGGTTGCGGGCGCGGGCCCGATGCCCATCACGCGGGGCGCGACGCCAGCGGTTGCGCCGGCCACGATGCGCGCAAGCGGCGTCAGGCCGAAGCGCTTCATCGCCGCTTCGGAGGCGACAATCAGCGCGGCCGCGCCGTCGTTGACGCCGGATGCGTTGCCGGCGGTTACGGTACCACCGTCTTTCCTGAAGGGCGTCGGCAGCTTGGCGAGCTTTTCGATCGTAGTGTCGCCACGCGGATGCTCGTCAGTGTTGACGATTGTCGCATCGCCCTTGCGGCTCGGGATCGTCACCTGGACGATCTCCCTTGCGAGCCGGCCGCTCGCTTGGGCTGCAACCGCCTTCTGCTGCGACCGGACGGCGAAAGCGTCCTGATCTTCGCGTGAGACCTTGTAATCGACCGCGACGTTCTCGCCGGTCTCCGGCATC
>CAZVMY010000529.1:0-2234 GCA_964628955.1 uncultured Methylocystis sp. | reverse complement strand
CCGGCGGGTCGCCCGTGCCGGTCAGGAAACGGTCTTCGGTCAGCGCCGGAAGCGCGCGCCGCAGCGCGATCAGCCGCGCCGCGAACGCGATCAGTGCCTCGTCGGCGCCGGGGCGATCGAGCCACGAGCGCGCGTCGTCCTGCGCATAGGCGTTGTTGTTGCCCTGCTGGCTCTGTCCCGTCTCGGCACCCATGGAGAGCATCGGCGTCCCGCGCGACAGGAGCAGGGTGGCGAGAAGGTTGCGCTGGTCGCGGCGCCGGGCGTCCACGATCGCGTGATCGTCGCTCGGGCCTTCCGTGCCGTTGTTCCACGAGAGGTTGTCGTCGGTGCCGTCGCAGTTCCCTTCGCCATTCGCGTGATTGCGCTTCGCGGTGAAGGCGACGAGATCGGCCAGCGTGAACCCGTCATGCGCGGTGACGAAGTTGATGCTGCGCGACGGCCGCCGTTTGGCATGGAAGAGATCGGCCGAGCCGGCGAGCCGCGTCGCGATGGCGCCCGCCATGCCGTCGTCGCCCCGCCAGAAGCGCCGTACGGTGTCCCGGTAGCGGTCGTTCCATTCGCCGAAGGCTGCCGGAAACGCGCCCGTCCGCCAGCCGCCCGGCCCGATGTCCCAGGGCTCGGCGATCAGCTTCAGGTCGCGCAGCACCGGGTCCTGCAGGATCGCGGTCAGCAGCGGCGCCGCGGGATCGAACCCGGTATCGAACCGGCCAAGCGTCGTTGCGAGATCGAAGCGGAAGCCGTCGACACCGCCGATGACCGCCCAATGGCGCAAGGCGTCCATGGCGAGCCGCACGACCGCCGGCCGGTCGCAGGCGAGGATGTTGCCGCAGCCGGCGTCGTTGACGTAGTGGCGCGGCGCATCGGGCCGGAGCCGGTAATAGCCGGAATTGTCGAGGCCGCGGAGCGAGACGGTGGGTCCGCATTCGTCGCCCTCGCCGCTGTGGTTGAGCACGACGTCGAGGATCACCGCGATGCCGGCAGCGTGCAGCGCCGCGACGGCGGCTCTGACCTCCGGCCAGCCGCCCGGCGCCAGCCGCGGATCGGGAACGGACCAGCCGATGGGATTATATCCCCAGTAGTTCGAGAGCCCGAGCGGCGGCAGGTGCCGTTCGTCGAGCCACGCCACCACCGGCAGCAGCTCGACCGCGGTCACGCCGAGCCGTGTCAGGTGGGCGATGGACGCGGGATGACCGAGGCCGGCGAAGGTGCCGCGCAGCGCCGCCGGAACCGCCGGATCGCGCATCGAGAACCCGCGGACGTGCAGTTCGTAGATGACGGTATCGCGCCAGGGCGTCCGGGGCCGCGTGTCCGCAAGGGGGACGAGCGGCGCCATCACGATTGCCTTCGGCATCGCGGCCGCGCTGTCGCGTGAATCGAAGACGCGGTCGTCGGCACCGTCCGGATAGCCGAACATCGTCGGATCGAGCCGGAACGGCCGGTCGATCGCGAGGGCATGCGGATCGAGCAGCAGCTTGTGGGGATTGAAGCGGTGGCCGCTCTCGGGTGCGAACGGCCCGTGCGCCCGCAGGCCGTACCGCTGGCCGGGTCCGACACCCGCGACAGCCCCGTGAAACACGTCGCCCGTCCGCTCGGGCAGATCGATGCGCGCGGCCTCCCGGTCGCCCTCGAACAGGCAGAATTCGATCCGCGTCGCGTTCGCCGAAAAGACCGCGACGTTGACGCCGCTGTCGTCCGGGACGACGCCGAGCGACTCGGGCCGGCCGGCCGTGACCCGCATCAGGTGATGACCGTCGGCGCGTCGCGGCCGGTGTAGCGGGTGATCCCGGCGAGATCACCGGCGAGCGCGATCAGCGGCGCCAGCGCCGCCTGAGTCTCGATGTCGTGGCGTGCCGGATCGCCCTCGAAACGTTCGATATAGACCCGGAGCGTCGCGCCGGCGGTACCGGTGCCCGACAGCCGGTAGACGATGCGCGACCCGTCCGCGAACATCACGCGCAGCCCCTGCTGCACCGCATCCGAACCGTCGACCGGATCGTGATAGGCGAAATCGTCGGCGGCGGCGACATCGAGGTTGCCGAAACTCCGGCCGGGAAGCGTCGACAGCCGGTCGCGCAGCGCCGCGATCAGCGCGTTGGCGCCGTCGGCCGCGACCTCCTCGTAATCGTGCCGCGAGTAGTAGTTGCGGCCATAGGTCGCCCAGTGCTTGCGGACAATATCCGCCACGCTTTCGCGCCTGACCGTGGGCGCGGTTCTGACCGTGGTTCTCGTTCTCG
>CAZVMY010000528.1:0-2240 GCA_964628955.1 uncultured Methylocystis sp. | reverse complement strand
CGTGAACATCAAGGTCGACCGCGAGGAGCGGCCCGACGTCGATCATCACTTCATGAGCGCGCTGCACGCGCTCGGCGAGCAGGGCGGCTGGCCCCTGACGATGTTCCTTACCAGTGCCGGCGAGCCGTTCTGGGGTGGCACGTACTTCCCGCCGGCGGCGCGGTACGGCCGCCCGGGCTTCCCGACCATCCTGCGGCAGGTCGCGGAAATCTATGCCGCCGAGCCACAGCGGATCGAGCACAACCGCGCCGCACTCGCGAAGGCGCTCGCCCGCGACGTGGTCGCGGCCCCCGGTGCCGTGCCTCTGCCTGCCGATCTCGCCGGCATCGCGCGTCACCTTCTGTCGGTACTCGATCCCGTGAACGGCGGCTTTCGCGGTGCGCCCAAGTTTCCGCAACCCGGGATCGGCGCGTTCCTGCACCGGATGGCCGCGATGACCGACGAGCATGTGTTCGGGGAAGCGGCGCATCTCGCCATGGAACGAATCTGCCGCGGCGGTATCCACGACCATGCCGGCGGCGGGTTCGCGCGCTACGCCGTCGACGAGGTCTGGCTCGTCCCGCATTTCGAGAAGATGCTCTATGACAACGCGCAGCTGCTGGAGCGCCTCGCGGCGCTCGCGACGGATCTGCCGTCGTCTCATCCCCGCCACGCCCTTTACGCCGATGCCGCTCGGCGGCTTTGCGGCTGGCTTCTCCGGGAAATGCGGCTACCGCATGATGGCTTCGCCTCCAGCCTCGATGCCGACAGCGAAGGCGAGGAAGGGCTCTTCTATCTCTGGACCAGATCGGAGCTGGACACGCTGCTGGGCGATTCGGCGGCAACCTTCGCCGCGGCGTTCGACGTTACGCCGGGCGGCAATTTCGAGAACCGTTCGATCCTCAACCGCCTCCATGGCGACCTGCCTGGCGCCGTTCTGGCAATGGAGCGCCACGCCGAAGGCCTCGAGCGCCTGCTCGAGGCACGCCGCAGCCGGGTCCGGCCCGGGCTCGACGACAAGGTTCTGGCGGACTGGAACGGGCTGGTCATCACAGGACTCGTTCGTGCCGGGACAGTCTTCGACCGCCCGGACTGGATCGAAGCCGCCGCGGCCGCCTTCCGTTTCGTCAGCGAATCGATGAGCCCCGACGGACGTCTCGGCCATTCGAGCCGTGCCGGAACGCTCGTGCACCCGGGTTTCGCGCTCGATCACGCCGCAATGGCCCGGGGCGCGCTGGCACTGTGGGAAGCTACGGGGACCGATAGCTATCGCGTCCGGGCCACCCAGTGGCTCGACGTTCTGCTCGATCAGTATCTCGATCCGGACCTCGGCTATCTCGCAATGACGACGCCCGACAGGACCGAACTGAAGGCACGCCCGGCCCCAACCCACGACGACGCAGTCCCAAACGCCAATGCCGTGTTCGTCGAAACCGCAATCCGGCTGGGCGCGATGACTGGTAACGGCGCCTGGACGCGCATCGCCGACGACGTCCTGGCGCGGCTTGCGGGCGCCTTCCGGCAACCGCTCGCCCATGCGGCGCTTCTGGACGCAGCAGCCTTCCGACAACGGCGAGCGGACGTCGTCGTCATCGCCGACCGCGATCATCCGCTTTCGCATGCCGCAATACGACTGCCCTTCGGGCACCGGACGTGCCTCGTCGTGCCCAGCGCCGATGCGCTGCCTCCCGGGCACGCAGCCAGCGCAGGCGCTCCCGGGTTGCGTGACGTCGCGCTCGTCTGTGCCGAAGGCCGATGCTCGCTGCCGCTGACAGATGTCGCGGCGCTGGAACGGGAGGTCGGGCGCGCCCTGCTGGCCTGAGCCCCGTGCGTCAGGTGTTCCGCGTCAGGTGTTCATCGACTCGAAGAAATCGCTGTTGCCCTTGGTCTGGCGCAGCTTGTCCAGCAGGAACTCGATCGCGTCCACGGTGCCCATCGGGTTGAGGATGCGCCGCAGCACGTACATCTTCTTGAGCGTGTCATTCGGCACCAGGAGTTCTTCCTTGCGAGTTCCCGACCGCGTGATGTCGATCGCGGGGAACACCCGCTTGTCGGCAACCTTCCGGTCCAAAATGATCTCGGAATTGCCGGTGCCCTTGAACTCCTCGAAGATGACCTCGTCCATCCGGCTGCCGGTATCGATCAGCGCGGTGGCGATGATCGTCAGCGAGCCGCCTTCCTCGATGTTGCGCGCGGCGCCAAAGAAGCGCTTCGGTCGCTGAAGCGCATTGGCATCGACACCGCCGGTCAGCACCTTGCCC
>CAZVMY010000527.1:0-2241 GCA_964628955.1 uncultured Methylocystis sp. | reverse complement strand
CGTATCCCTCCGGCGAAGGCCGCCT
Organism: uncultured Methylocystis sp.; assembly: GCA_964628955.1. Classification (GTDB taxonomy): domain Bacteria; phylum Pseudomonadota; class Alphaproteobacteria; order Rhizobiales; family Beijerinckiaceae; genus CAZVMY01. The sequence goes on along the minus strand of CAZVMY010000527.1, from coordinate 2,216 downwards.
TGGCGGGATGACGCAAATCGCTGAGCACTGTGAGTATGGACAGCCATACTGACAGTGTCTTGAACCGTCTCGACGTTGTGGAGACAGGGCGTCGCCGCCGCTGGAGCGAGGCTGAGAAGGAGCGGATCGTTCTGGAGAGCATGGCTGGGCCGCGCCAGATCTCGGCGACGGCGCGGCGGCATGGGATCGCTCGCTCGCAACTGCTGGGCTGGCGTCGGGCGATGCAGTTGGAAGCCGGCACGCCGATGCCCGGCTTCGTGCCGGCGGTCGTGGTGCGGGACGACGCCGAGGCCGCCACGCCGGCGGAGCCGGCTCGGGCTCGGGCTCGGATCGAGATCGTGCTGCGCTTTGGCCGACGGATCGTCGTCGAGGGAGCTGTGGATGCGGATGCGGTGCTGAAGCTCGCGCGTGGGCTTGAGGCTTTGAGGTGATCCCGGTTCCGGTCGGCGTGAAGGTCTGGCTGGCGACGGGCCACACGGACATGAGGAAGGGCTTCGCCTCCTTGTCGCTCTTGGTGCAGGAGGTCATGAAGCGCGACCCGTTGGGCGGCCATGTGTTCTGCTTCCGGGGGCGTCGCGGCGACCTGCTGAAGGTGATCTGGCACGACGGCCAGGCGGCGAGCCTTTACGTGCGGCGGCTGGAGAAAGGCCGCTTCCTGTGGCCGTCAGCGGCCGACGGGTCGATCGCCATCACGCCGGCGCAGATGGGTTATCTGCTGTCGGGCATCGACTGGCGCAACCCGGTGGAGACCTGGCGTCCGACGTCGGTCGGATGACGTCTTTTTGCTTGTCTTCTCCGGGGGATGTGATTCCATCCTCAGTGTGAGCGCCGCCCTTCCATCGCCATCCTCGCCTGCGCTGCCAGCCGATCTGGCGGCGGCGCATGCCATGATCCTCATGGAGCGCCAGGCCAGGATCGAGGCGGAAGCGGCCGCGGTGCTGGCCAAGGGCGCAGCCTCCGTCTTGAGCGCCGAGGCGCTGCGGCTCAAGGCCGCCGCATCCGCCACCGAGGCGATGATCGCGCATCTGAAGCTGCAGATCGAGAAGCTGCGCCGAGAGCTCCACGGCCAGCGCTCCGAGCGCACGGCGCGTCTGCTCGACCAGATGGAGCTCCAGCTCGAGGAGCTGGAGGCCAGGTCCACGGAGGACGAACTCGCGGCCGAGGCGGCGGCGCGCCAGGCGTCGTTGCCCGCTCCGGCGGCGCGACGCCATCCCTCACGCAAACCCTTCCCCGAGCATCTGCCGCGCGAGCGCGTGGTCGTGCCGGCGCCGGCCAGCTGCCCGTGCTGCGGGTCGCTCAAGCTCGCCAAGCTGGGCGAGGACGTCACCGAGACGCTGGAGGTCGTGCCACGCAGCTGGAAGGTCATCCAGACAGTGCGGGAGAAGTTCACCTGCCGCGCCTGCGAGGCGATCACCCAGCCGCCTGCGCCCTTCCACGTCACGCCGCGAGGCTTCGTGGGACCGAACCTGCTGGCGACGATCCTCTTTGAGAAGTTCGGGCAGCATCAGCCGCTCAACCGGCAGAGCGACCGCTACGCGCGGGAAGGCGTCGACCTCTCCGTCTCGACGCTGGCTGACCAGGTCGGCGCCGCCACGGCGGCGCTGGCGCCCCTGCACGCGCTCATCAGGGCCCATGTGCTTGCTGCCAAACGGCTGCACGCCGACGACACCACGGTGCCGATCCTGGCCAAGGGCAAGACCGACACCGGCCGGATCTGGACTTACGTCCGCGACGACCGGCCCTTCGGCGGGAATGACCCGCCGGCGGCGCTCTACTTCGCCTCGCGTGACCGCCGGCAGGAGCATCCTGACACGCACTTGGCGAACTGGAGCGGCATCCTGCAGGCCGACGCCTACAGCGGCTACAATGGGCTCTACGATCCCGCACGCAAGGCCGGGCCCATCACTCCAGCACTGTGCTGGTCGCATGCGCGCCGCGGCTTCTTCGAGCTCGCCGACATCGCCGCCAGCGCCAGGCGGGGGCCGTCCGCTGCGCCCGTCTCGCCGATCGCGCTCGAGGCCGTGCGCCGCGTCGACGCCCTGTTCGCCATCGAGCGCGGCATCAACGGCATGCCCGCCGAGGACCGTCGCCGCATCCGCCAGGAGCAGTCCCGACCGCTGATCGAGGACCTGCACGCCTGTCTGCAGGAGAAGCGCGCCGCGCTGTCGCGCTCGTCCTCCGTCGCCAAGCCGATCGACTACATGCTCAAGCGCTGG
>CAZVMY010000526.1:0-2252 GCA_964628955.1 uncultured Methylocystis sp. | reverse complement strand
CGATGACGGAGTGGTCGATGACGAGGTCGACCGGCACCAGCGGGTTGATCTTCTTCGGGTCGCCGCCGAGCTTCGCCATCCCGTCACGCATGGCGGCCAGATCGACGACCGCCGGTACGCCGGTGAAATCCTGCATCAGCACGCGCGCCGGCCGGAACCCGATCTCCTTCTCGATCTTGCCGGTGTTGTCCAGCCAGGCAGAGACGGCCTCGATGTCCGCCTTCGTCACCGAGCGATCGTCCTCATGGCGCAGCAGGTTTTCGAGCAGCACCTTCATCGAGAACGGAAGGGACGAGACACCGGTGAGCCCGTTCTTCTCGGCTTCGACGAGCGAAAAATAATCGTAAGTTTTCCCGCCGACCGTCAGTTTCCTGCGGCAGTTGAAGCTATCGAGCGAGGTCATCGGCTGGTCCTTCTTGCGGGCCAGCGCCGTCGACGGGCGACGGCGCCAAGCACCTGAAAGAGATAGGATAAGGCTCGTCCCCGGCGGGACCGAGCGCCGGGCGGGAAGATCGCCCATGTGCCGGCACGGTGTAAACCGAAAGATCGAACAACTCCATACAAGTGATCGTTGCCACGGCCGCATCGCCTTGCGATGACAGCGGGAACGAGTCCCGGATCGCCGCTTGCGCCTCATCGCTGAACGACTGGCCTGCCGCCGCGGCGAGCACCTCCTCTTCCGGAACGTGGGTTTCACGCTCGCGGCCGGCGAGGCGCTGGTCGTGGTTGGACCCAACGGCAGCGGCAAGACCAGTCTGCTGCGGATCGTCGCGGGCTTCCTGACGCCCGAAGCCGGGTCGTGCCGGCTCGAAGGCGCCGGGGAGGTTCCTCTGGCGGAACATCTCCATTATCTGGGCCATCGCGATGGCCTGCGCGGCGCGCTCACCGCGCTGGAGAACCTCGCGTTCGCCCGAACGGGCAGCGGGCCGAAAGGGCTCGAGCCGGCTGCCGCTCTCGACCGGCTGGGCGTTCCGCAGGTCGCGACCCTTCCGGTCGGCAGTCTTTCGGCGGGCCAGCGCCGGCGGGTCGCGCTCGCCCGCCTGCTGGTGCTGGACCGACGGGTCTGGCTGCTGGACGAACCGACGGCCGCGCTCGATCCCGCGTCGCAGGTGCGGGTCGCCGCGCTCGTCGATGCCCATTGCGCGGCTGGCGGGCTCGTGCTGGCGGCGACGCATCTCGATCTCGGGATCGTCGCGTCCCGGCTCGAGATCGCGCCTCTGGAGGCGAGGCCGTGAGCGGCGCGTTCCGGGCCCTGGTCATGCGGGATCTGCGGCTTGCCTCGCGGATCGGCGGTGGCGCGGAACTCGGGATCGTCTTCTTCCTGGCGCTGGTGTCCGTGGTTCCATTCGCGGTCGGGCCGGACCAGACGCTGCTAAGCCGGCTGGCGCCAGCGATCCTGTGGATCGCGGCTCTTCTCGCCACGCTGTTCGGACTGGACCGGCTCTTCCAGGCCGACGAGGAGGAAGGCGCGATCGACCAGTTCATGCTGTCGGGGCTGCCGCTCGAACTGACCGTGCTCGCCAAGGCGCTGGCGCACTGGCTGGCGACCGGCTTGCCTCTGGCGCTCGGTGCGCCGCTCTTCGGCCTGATGCTCGACATCGCGCCGGACCGGATGCTGCCGCTGGCGGCGAGCCTGCTGATCGGCACGCCGGCGCTGACGCTGCTCGGCGCGATCGGTGCCGCGCTCACCGTCAGCCTGCGACGCGGCGGGCTCCTGCTCGCGGTGCTGGTGCTGCCGCTCGCGGTGCCGATCCTGATCTTCGGCGTCGCGACGGCGACGTCCGCCGCACCGTCGGCGCTGGCCTTCCTGGCGGCCATCAGCCTGCTCATGCTCGTTTTGGGTCCGGTGGCGGCCGCGGCGGCGCTCAGGGGCGGGCGCGAGTGACGCGCCCGATTGCCGCCTCGTTCGCGGCGTCATACAACCTGCGTCATGTACCAGATCGCCAATCCCGCCCGGTTCACGCGCGTCGCGTCGGCGCTGATCATGCCGCTGGCCGTGTTGACGGCGGGCGTGTTCGCGCTTGGGCTCTACCAGGCCTTCTTCGTCGCCCCGGCGGATTACCAGCAGGGCGAGACGGTCAGGATCATGTTCGTCCATGTTCCCGCCGCGTGGTTCGCGCTCGGCTGCTGGGTGATGATGAGCGCCTCCGCCGTGGGGACGCTCGCCTTCCGTCATCCTCTCGCCGACGTGGCGCAGAAAGCCGCGGCGCCGATCGGCGCGTGCTTCACGGCGGTCTGCCTGATCTCCGGCT
>CAZVMY010000525.1:0-2252 GCA_964628955.1 uncultured Methylocystis sp. | reverse complement strand
GGGGCGTCGCGAAGCTCCCGGTCTTCGAGGGCATGAAGCGCCACAACTCGCTCGTGGGCGGCGCCTCGCTCTGGATCATGAGCGGCAAGCCGAAGGAAGAATACGAGGCGGCGGCCGCCTTCATCCAGTTCATCACGCAGCCGCAGGAAGAACAGTGGATGGCGACCGTCACCGGTTACATCCCGGTCACGACCAACGGCTTCAAGCTGATGAACGACAACGGCTTCTACAAGCAGCCGCAGAACGCCGGCCGCGAGATCGCGATCGAGTCGCTCACCTTCACCCCGCCGACCCCAGTGTCGCGCGGCATCCGGCTCGGCAACTTCACCTCGATCCGGGCCGAAGTCCGCGCCGAGCTCGAAGCCGCCTTCACCGGCAAGAAGGAGATGCAGGTCGCCCTCGACGACGCGGTCGCCCGCGGCAACCAGATCCTGCGCCGCTTCGAGCAGACCTTCCGCAGCCAGCAGCTGCCCTGATCGCCAAACAGCATCGCAAGACCGGCGCGCCCTGCCAGGGCGCGCCGGTTTTGGCCACATCCTTCGAGGCTCGCTGCGCGCGCACCGCAGGATGAGGGTCAGCGTCGTGGTCCGCTCCCTCATCCTGAGTGCGAGGCAGAGCCGAGCCTCGACGGGTGACCACTCCAGAACCTCCAGGGTCACGACTCCATGCAGAAGCGCGCGACCTTCAACAATCTCTGGATCGCGGCGGCGCTCATCCTGCCGCAGATGCTGCTGGTGTTCGTGTTCTTCTACTGGCCGGTGGCGCAGTCGCTCTACTGGGCGCTGACGCTGGAACCACCGTTCGGCGGCGGCAACCAGTTCGTCGGCCTGCAGAACTTCGCCACCGTCTTCAGCGATCCGCTCTATTACAACTCGGTTCGCGTTTCGCTGCTGTTCGCGCTCTGCTCGACGAGCCTGTCGCTGGCGATGGCGCTGATCCTCGCGGTCTTCGTCGACCGGCAACTGCCCGGTTATCAGGTGTTCCGCTTCACCTACTTCTGGCCTTATGCCATCGCGGCACCGGCGGTAGGGCTCGCCTTCCGCTTCATCTTCGCGCCCGATGCCGGCTTCGTCTCGGCCATCAACCGCGCGTTCCCCAACCTGTGGAATCCGGCGCTCGACGGGATGGACGCCTTCATCCTCATCGTCATCGCCAATTCGTGGAAGATGATCGCCTACAACTTCATCTTCTTCCTCGCCGGGCTGCAGTCGATCCCGCGCACGATCACGGAGGCCGCCGCGATGGATGGCGCCAGCGTCCTGCGCCGGTTGCGCGACCTGCAGTTCCCGCTGCTCGCGCCGACCTTCTTCTTCCTGCTCGTGATCAACATCACCGAGAGCTTCGTCGACAGCTTCGGCCTCGTCGACATCATGACCAGCGGCGGCCCGGCACGCGCCACCGATCTCATGGTCTGGAAGATCTACGTCGACGGTTTCCAGGGCAAGGACTATTCGCTCGCGGCCGCACAATCGATCGTGCTCATGACGCTGGTCGTGACCCTGACCTTCATCCAGTTCCGCTACGTCGAGCGGCGCGTCCACTACACCTGAGGCCGCGCCATGATCGAACGCACGCCCATCCTCAACGCCGTGACGCATCTGATCATGATCGTCGGGCTGGTCCTGCTGGTCTTCCCGATCTGGGTGGTGTTCGTGGCGTCCACGCACGACCTGCCGACGGTCAACCAGGTGCCGATGCCGCTCTGGCCGGGCAACCAGATCGTCGAGAATTACACGACGGCCTGGACCAAATCGAACTTCGGCAACGCGATGTGGAACAGCCTCATCGTGGCGGTCGGGGTCACGATCGGCAAGATCATGATCGCCGCGATCTCGGCCTTCTCGATCGTCTACTTCAACTACCGGCTGAAGATGCTGATGTTCTGGCTCATCTTCATCACGCTGATGCTGCCGCTCGAGGTCCGCATCGTACCGACCTATGCGGTCGCCGCCAATGCGCTCTCGCCGTTCCAGGAGATGCTCGGCTGGCTGGGTCTCGAGATCCAGCTTCCGCGATGGAACCTGCTCAACACCTACACGGGTCTGATCCTGCCGCTGATCGCGACAGCCACCGGCACTTTCCTGTACCGCCAGTTCTTCCTCACCGTGCCGGACGAACTGGTCGAGGCCGCGAAGATGGACGGCGCGGGTCCGCTGCGCTTCTTCGCCGAGGTGCTGATCCCGCTGTCGAAGACCAACATGGCGGCGCTCGCCACGATCATGTTCGTCTATGCCTGGAACCAGTACCTCTGG
>CAZVMY010000524.1:1373-2254 GCA_964628955.1 uncultured Methylocystis sp. | reverse complement strand
AGCCGCGGATGGCGAGTCCGTACGTCGTGTTGAAGGCCGGACTCTCGGCCATGACCGGAAGCGTCGAAACGGCAAGGGCACCTGCGAGCGCTGCAAGAGCGAACCGGCGCGTCAAAAACGGGGACATGAGCAGCTCCTTTATGTGCATTCTGCATACATTTAATAGACTTTCTGGAATGCAAAGTCCATTGCAAGTTTATGCATCACATATATGTGTTTTGGACTTGAAGTCCTTGATTACGCACGGCGACCCGAAGAACGCTGATCTGTTGCGCACCGCCAACGTGCTGGGTGCGGTCGCGCTCGGCGTAGTTGACGCATTGCGAGCCGGTTCAAGGGCCATCATGGGTTACGATGGTGCAGCGGCTGCCGCTCTTTCGATGATTGGGCACAAACCCTCCCTGTCCGTCCTGCACCTCAGCCAAGTTCTCGAGATGTCGCATCCCGGCACCGTGCGCCTCGTTGACAATCTCGTCAGCGACGGGCTTGTCGAACGACGGCGCTCGGCGCGGGACGCGCGTACCGTGGAACTGCGCCTGACGGTGCTGGGTGAGGAGCGACGCAAAGCGGTCGCCGCCTCCCGTGAAGCAGCTATCCTCGCCACGTTATCGGTCCTGAGTGCGGATGAAACGCGGCAACTCGGCATGCTGCTTGGGCGCCTGCTGCAAAGCATGCCCAAAAGCGACGTGCATGGCGACACGATCTGCCGTCTCTGTGACGAAGTGCGGTGTGACCAGTGTCCCGTGGAGGCGGCGCAGTCACGCTTTCGCGCGTTGGCGCCGGGCCACAGCCTTGAAAACAAAGCCGGCGACTGATCCGACCCAACGGCCGCGTTACGGCTTCCGTAGCACGCTCTCGATCCAGTCGCGGTTGGTCCTGAA
>CAZVMY010000524.1:0-1363 GCA_964628955.1 uncultured Methylocystis sp. | reverse complement strand
GTGATCGCCGCCGTGGGTGCAGAATCGCAGCTTCCGGCCGCTGCCGCAGCTGTTCCAGCTCTGGCAAACGAGTTCGCCGACCTGCTCGGCAACGTCGGGCTCGGCGTTGCAGCGGTCGAGCGCGAGCAGCTTCGCGAAGCCTTCCTTGACCGGCGCCTGGCCGAAACCGGCACCGAACGAGCGGCCGGTCATCGGCATCACCCTATCGGCCGTGCCGTGGATGTGCAGCAGGTCGATCGGGCCGGCCGTGCACGAGTCTGGAATTGGCAGCCAGAACGAGCCGGCGATCGTCACGAAGGCCTTGAACCGGCCCGGGACGTCGCAGGCGAAATACCAGAGCGTCGAAGCGCCCTGCGAGAAACCGCTGCCGACGATGCGGGCCTTGTCGATGGAGAAGCGCTTCTCGACGTCGTCGAGCACCGCCGAGAGAAACACGTTCTCGTCCCGAAGGTTGCGCCGGACGCCCCGATGCGACCAGCTTTCGCCGCTGCCCTGGGGTGTGATCAGCAGAAAGCCGAGTTCGTGCGCGGCATCGACCAGCTCCTTGTACTGCATCATCTCGGCGGCCGTGGCGCGATGCGCGTGCAGGAACATCAGCACGCCGATCGGCGCCTTGCCGTCCCACCCGGCCGGCGGTGACGCGAAATAGAAGCCGTTCTCGACCTCACACCGGGTCTCGGCGTCGCAGGCCCGGCCCTTGCCGGACAGAAGCGCGAGTGCCGCGAACGCCAGCAGGGCAAGGCGGAAACCATGCAGCAACGTCGTCGCCCTTCCCATGTGCACCCCCGAGGCCGAACCGATCCCATTGTTCACGCAACGCACGACGGATTTGAAGTCACGACGCCGGGAGCGACGATCGGTCGCCGCGTTCGCGGCCGCGGCCTTGCCCGGACCGCCACGAAGACGGGAGAGTACCGGAGTCGCGGCGCCTCGTAACGTCCCTGCTCAAGCGTCGTTCGACCGGGATGCGGACCGCGATTCCGGCCTTTTTCCGACCCTTGTGAGCGTCGCGGCACCCTCTTATATGACGGTCACAGCGCGGCGCACGGCGCCGCGACCGTTTTCAACCGCGCCGCTTCGGGGCGCATTCCAACGACAGTCCGCTTGATCGAAAGGGGCTCACCACTATGGCTAAAGTCATCGGCATCGACCTCGGCACCACGAATTCCTGCGTGGCCGTCATGGAGGGCTCGACGCCCAAGGTCATCGAGAATTCGGAAGGCGCGCGCACGACGCCCTCGATCGTCGCCTTCACCGACGACGGCGAGCGCCTCGTCGGCCAGCCGGCCAAGCGCCAGGCGGTGACGAACCCGGAGCGCACCTTCTTCGCCATCAAGCGCCTGATCGGCCGCACCTACAACGA
>CAZVMY010000523.1:0-2256 GCA_964628955.1 uncultured Methylocystis sp. | reverse complement strand
GTGCTGATCGTGCGCCACCCCGATAGCGGTGCGGTCAAGCTGCTCTCGGAGAAGGTGCGGGCCTCCGTCATCAACGCCGGCGACGGCCAGCACGAGCACCCGACCCAGGCGCTGCTCGACGCGCTGACCATCCGCCGCCGCAAGGGCCGGCTCTCCGGCCTCGTCGTCGCGATCTGCGGCGACATCCTGCACAGCCGCGTCGCGCGCTCGAACATCCTCTTGCTGCAGGTCATGGGTGCCGTCGTGCGCGTCGTGGCGCCGACGACGCTGCTGCCCGCCGGCATCGAGCGCTGGGGCGTGGAGGTCTTCCACGACATGCGCCGCGGCCTCGACGGCGCCGACATCGTGATGATGCTCAGGCTGCAGCGCGAGCGCATGAGCGGCTCGTTCGTACCGTCCACCAAGGAGTTCTTCCGCTACTACGGTCTCGATCGCGAAAAGCTCGCTTTCGCCAGACCGGACGCGCTCGTGATGCATCCCGGCCCGATGAACCGCGGGGTGGAGATCGCGACCGAGGTCGCGGACGGACCGCAATCGCTGATCCGCGAGCAGGTCGAGATGGGGGTCGCCGTGCGCATGGCGGTGCTGGAAGCCCTGGCCGCCCGGCTGGACAATCGCTGATGGCCGTCGTCGACATCCGGCCGCTTATCCTCACCAACGCGCGGCTGCTGGATCCGGCCAGCGGGCGTGACGAGCGCGGCGGCATCTTCATCGAGAACGGGCTGATCCGGGAACTCGGTCCGGGCCTGATCCGCGATCCGGGCCACGCCCATGCCGTGGTGCGGGACTGTGGCGAGGCCGTCGTGGCGCCTGGTCTCGTCGACATGCGCGTCTTCATCGGGGAACCCGGCGAGGAACACCGCGAGACGCTGCGCACGGCCGGGGAGGCCGCCGCGGCCGGCGGCGTCACGACGATCGTCGTCATGCCGAACACGACGCCGCCGCTCGACGACGCCCCGTCGATCGACTTCGTCAAGCGCCGCGCCCGCGACAGGGCGCGGGTGCGGGTCCATCCCATGGCGGCACTTACGAAGGGCTGCGCGGGGCGGGAAATGACTGAACTCGGCCTGCTGCGCGAGGCCGGCGCGATCGCTTACGGCGACGGCGCGCGGTCGGTGACCAGCGCGCAGGTCATGCGCCGGGCCCTGGTCTACGCGCAGCTGTTCGACGGGCTCATCGCGCAATACTGCGAGGATGCCGATCTCGTCGGTGACGGCGTGATGAACGAGGGTGCCTTCGCCTCCCTGCTGGGTCTGCACGGCATTCCGGCCGCCGCCGAGACGCTGGTGCTCGAGCGCGACATGCGTCTCGTGGCCATGACCGGCGGGCGCTATCACGCGGCGCTGGTGTCGTGCCGCGCCTCGTTGGAGGTGCTCCGGCGCGCGAAGGAGGCGGGCCTGCGCGTCACCGCGGGGGTTTCGATCAACAATCTCTCGTTCAACGAGAACGACGTCGGAGACTACCGCACCTTCTTCAAGCTCGCGCCGCCGTTGCGGAGCGAGGACGAGCGCCTTGCGCTGGTCGAGGCGCTGGCGGAAGGCCTGATCGACGTCGTCGTGTCCGATCACGACCCGCAGGACGTGGAGACCAAGCGGCAGCCCTTCGCGGATGCTGCAAACGGTGCCACGGGGCTGGAAACGATGCTGTCAGCCGGGATGAGACTGGTCGAAGCCGGGCATCTGCCGCTGATGCGGCTGTTTCACGCCATGTCGACGCGGCCCGCCGACATCCTCGGCCTTCCCGTCGGTCGCCTGGCGCCGGGAGCACCAGCCGATCTCGTGGTGTTCGATCCCGATCATCCCTGGGTGGTCGACCGCAACGCTCTCCGCGGCCGGGCCAAGAATTCGCCGTTCGACGAGGCGCGGATGCAGGGGCGGGTTCTGACGACCATCGTGGCTGGACGGGTCGTCCACGAACAGGCTTGAGGGTCGATCACGCCAGCGTGATACTGGAGCGAGAGCAGAGCAGGCCGCATCGCGCTGCGGTCCTTGCCGCCAGCCGATACGGGAGGTTCTCGTGCCGAACTTCGTCGTGGTCCAGTCGTCCGAACTAGCGGGGCTGATCCGCCCCAAACCGAACCTCACCGTGCAGGTGCTCGGATCGACACAAAGCCTCTCCGTCGCGTTCTCGAAGATAAACGGGCTGAAGAAGGTCGAGTGCCTCTTCATCGCCTGTCACGGTTACGAGGGCGACTACATGGGATCGGGCAGCCAGTTCCATACCTTCGGGAGCTCACCGACCAGCGAGTCGTCGAGC
>CAZVMY010000522.1:0-2263 GCA_964628955.1 uncultured Methylocystis sp. | reverse complement strand
GGTGATCGAGCACAATCTCGAAGTCATCAAGACGGCCGACTGGGTGATCGATCTGGGCCCCGAAGGCGGCGACGGCGGTGGCGAAGTGGTGGCGGTCGGTACGCCGGAGGACGTGGCGACGAGTGCGCGAAGCCATACCGGGCGCTTCCTGCGCGAGGTTTTGCAGCGGCGGCCATTGGCGCGGCCGGCTGCGGCGGCCGAATGATGCCCTGGGAGTTTCTCTCCGGAGCGCTGGTGACGCTTCTGGTCGTGGTCGATCCGCCGGGCCTCGGGCCGATCTTTCTGGCGCTCACGCCCGGCATGACGGCCGCGAACCGGCGGCAGGTCGCGATCCGGGCGACGATCATCGCCATGCTGACCATGTCGCTGTTCGGCTTCTTCGGCGCGCAGCTCCTTGGCTTGCTCGGCATCACGCTCCCGGCTTTCAGGATCGCGGGCGGGCTTCTCCTGTTCTGGATCGCTTTCGAGATGGTGTTCGAGCGCCGCAACCAGCGCAAGTCCAAGGTCGCCCAGACGGCGGTCGACGAGGACCAGATCCGCAACGTCGCAGCCTTCCCGCTGGCGATTCCGCTGATGGCGGGGCCGGGCGCGATCACCGCGACGATGCTGCTGGCCGGTCAGGCCCGGGGCGATCCCTTCGCCCAGATCGGGCTCGTGATCATCATCATCCTGATCAGCCTGTCCTGCCTGGTCGTCTTCCTGTTCGCGGAACGGATTTCCCGCGCGCTCGGCGTGACGGGAAACATCGTGCTGACGCGGCTGCTCGGGATCATTCTCGTGGCGCTGGCCGTCCAGTTCGTGATCGACGGCGTCAAGGCGAGCTTCCGGCTCGTGTAGGCTCACAAGGTTTCGAGCAGACGGGCGAAGAGCGCGGCGCGCGGTGCCAACGACGACACCAGCGCATATTCTCCGAGTGTGTGCGCGCCGTCGCCGTCGACGCCCAGTCCGTCGAGTGTCGGTACGCCCATCGCAGCCGTGAAGTTGCCGTCGGACCCGCCGCCGGTCATCGGCACGTCCTCGAGCACGAATCCGATCTCGTCGGCGATCACCTTGGCTTTGGCGAGCAGGACCTCGATCCCGGCCGACTTCTCCATCGGCGGGCGGTTCATGCCACCTTTCACCGTGACCGTGACGTCCGGGGTCTGTGGCTTCAGCGCATGAATCGCCTGTTCGAGTGCGAGCCCGTCGGCGACGGTGGCAACACGCAGGTCGATCGAGAACCAGGCACGATGCGGAATGACGTTCATGGCAGTGCCGCCGCGCATCATGGCGACGGAGGTCGTGACGCCGCGCGCATAGTCCGTCATCGCGTCGACCGCCAGGATCTGCCGCGCCGCCTCGTTGATGGCGCTCCGGCCATCCTGATGACGGGAGCCGGAATGGGCCGGACGGCCCTCGATGTCGACCTCGAAGCGGCCTACGCCCTTCCGGGCCGTGACGATCCTGCCGCCGTCACGGGCCGGTTCCGTCACCAGCACGGCCTCCGCGTCGCGGGCTTCGGCCTCGATCGTGGCGCGGGAGGTGGGGCTGCCGATCTCCTCGTCGGGGGTGAACAGGAACACCATTGGCCGCCGCGCGGTCCCGGCTCGGGCGATTGCCCGGAACGCGGTCGCGGCGAGAAACGCGCCGCCTTTCATGTCGTAGATGCCGGGGCCATAGAGCCTGTCGCCGTCACGGGTGAGCGGCAGGTCGCGGGCCAGCGTTCCCATCGGGTGTACGGTATCGAGATGCGAAAGCACCACGACGGGCTTCTGGCCGTTCGCCGGTCCTGCGCGGACCAGCAGCATGTCTCCGAGCCCGTCTCGCCCGGGCCAGCGTTCGATCCCGATCCCGTCGTCGGTCATGGCCTCGACCACGAGATCGGCCATACGGTTCAGTGCCAGTCGCTCGTAGGTCGGGCTCTCGCATTCCACCCACGGACCGAGCCCCGCGGCCATGGCTTCGCCGTCGAAGCGCAACATCTGGCTGGCCTCAGAACGGGATGTCGTCGTCCATGTCCATGCGACCAGCCCCGGAACCAGCTGCGGCCGGCCGGCGCTCCATCGGCGAGCCGCGGCCGAAGTCGCCTCCGCCCCCAGATCGATCGGAAACTGCCTCCGGGTCGCGCCCGGCGCCGCCTTCGCCGCGGCCACCGAGCAGCGTGAGTTCGCCGCGGAAGCGCTGCAGCACTACTTCCGTCGTCTGGCGTTCACGACCATCCTTGTCCTGCCACTTGCGGGTCTGCAATTGGCCCTCGACGTAAACGGTCGAGCCCTTCTTGAGA
>CAZVMY010000521.1:0-2264 GCA_964628955.1 uncultured Methylocystis sp. | reverse complement strand
CCTTGGTCCAGCCGTTGACGAAGGGCGGCATGATGACGCCGGTGGGGATCGACTGGCCGCGCATGACGATGCGCTGGATCGCGGTGCGGTTGATCGCCATGTTCATCGCCTGGCGGACGCGCTTGTCCGCGAAGGGGTTCTTGCCCTTCACGTCGCTGGTCTTCAGCTCCTTCGATCCGACGTCCATGCCGAAGAAGATCGTGCGGTTCTCCGCGCCCTGCGTCACGCGGAGGTTGGTGGCCGCCTTGAGACGGTCGACGTCCTGCACGGGCACGTCTTGCACGAAATCGACCTCGCCCGAGAGCAGCGCGGCGATCCGGGTGGCGTCGTTCTTGATGGGCACATAGTTGAGCTCGGTCACCTCGAGCGGCACCTGGCCCTTGGCCCAGTAGGCGTCGTTGCGCTTCATCACGGTCTTCACGTCGGCCGCGCGCGACACCAGCGCGAACGGCCCGGTGCCCATGGCGTTACGGACCGAAAAGTTCTCTTCCTTGTTCTTGAAGTCCTGGGCTTTGACGGCGTTGTTCGCCGTCGCCCACGCCTTGCTCATGATGAAGATGCTGCCCATGTTGTTGACGAGCAGCGGGTTGGGGCCCTTCGTCTTGATGTGGACCGTCGTCGCGTCCGGCGCCGTGACCTTCTCGACCGAGGTCAGATAGCCCTTGAAGTCGGAGCTCGGCTGCATCGCCCGCTCCATCGAGAACACCACGTCCTCGGACGTCATCGCGCTGCCGTCCTGGAACTTGACGTCAGAGCGCAGCTTGAATTCCCAGGTGGTCGGATCGGTTGGCAGCACCCGCCACGAGGTCGCGAGCAGCGGCCCGAGCTTGCCGGTGTGGTCGCGCTCGACCAGCGTCTCGTAGATGTGCTGGAGGACCGCGGTCGTCGGGCCCTCGTTCTGGCCGTGCGGATCGAGCGTCAGCGCATCGCCCGTCCGTGCCCAGGTCAGCGGCCGGGCCTGTGCCGCGCTGAGCAGCATGGTGCCCGCAAGCAGAGCCGCGGTGAACGTTGCAGCTGTGGCGAATGATCGTTTCATGGTCAAAACCTCCCTTGAGACCGTCGCGTTCGGTGAATGACGCGGACTTAGCCGATTGCGTGCCAAACCCTCGGACGGGTTGCCGGCGACGTCAAGGGCCGGCTCACCGCAGGCGCGGATTGAGCGCGTCGCGCAGCCAGTCTCCGAGCAGATTCACCGACAGGACCAGGGCTGCGAGCGCGACGCCCGGGAAGACGACGATCCACCATTCGCCCGAGAACAGGAAGTTGTTGCCGATCCGGATCAGCGTGCCGAGCGACGGCTGGGTCGGCGGCAGGCCGACGCCGAGGAACGACAATGTCGCCTCGGTGATCACGGCCAGTGCCAGGTTGATCGTCGCGATCACCAGCACCGGTCCCATGACGTTGGGCAGCACGTGCCGGAGCATGATTGCGAGTGGCCGAATGCCGATCAGCCGGGCCGCCTGGACGTAATCCTTGTCCTTCTCGACGAGGGTCGAGCCGCGCACCGTCCGCGCGTACTGGACCCAGAACGACAGCCCGATCGAGACGACCAGAACGCCGAACGCGGTATCCTCCCGCGACGCGGCTCTCCAGATGCCGTGCACGATGCCGTCGATCAGCAGCGCGATCAGGATCGCCGGGAAAGTCAGCTGCACGTCGGCAACGCGCATGATGAAGGCGTCGATCCGACCGCCGGCATAGCCCGCCAGGAGCCCAAGCCCGATGCCGAGCGTGGCCGCCATGGCAACGCCACAGATGCCGACGACGAGCGAGATGCGGATTCCGTAGAGGATCGTCGACCACATGTCGCGCCCTTGATCGTCGGTGCCGAGCATGAACCGGGCGTCGCCGGCCTCGTACCAGACCGGCGGAGTGCTGGCATCGATCAGGTTCAGATTGGCCGGATCGAACGGGTTGGTGGGCGCGATCCACGGCGCGGCCGCGGCGCAGACGAAGAACGCGAGAACGATCGTCGCGGCGATCACGGCGGTCGGCGACCGGACGAAGGCGTGGACGACGTCGTCGTCGAGCAGGCGCGCCAGCATCAGGCGTCTCACGTCGTCTTCAGCGTGGCGCGGATGCGCGGGTCGACCACGGCATAGAGCAGATCGACCACCATGTTGATGATCACGAAGATGAAGCCGATCATCATCAGGTAGGCCGCCATGATCGGGATATCGACGTTCTGTACCGCCTGCAGGAACAGCAGGCCCATCCCCGGCCACTGGAAAACCGTTTCGGTGATGATGGCGAAGGCGATGATC
>CAZVMY010000520.1:0-2274 GCA_964628955.1 uncultured Methylocystis sp. | reverse complement strand
GGTCGGAGACGATCAAGAACGTCGTCCTGCCCGCCGCCCTGCCCGGCATCGTCTCGGCCTTCATGCTCGCCATCAGCCGCGCGATCGGCGAGACGATGATCGTCGTCATGGCGGCCGGTCTGGCGGCCAACCTGACCTTCAACCCGCTCGACGCGGTAACGACCATCACGGTCCAGATCAAGACCATCCTCGTCGGCGACCAGGAGTTCGACAGCGCCAAGACGCTCGCGGCCTTCGCGCTCGGCTTCGTGCTCTTCTTCTTCACGCTGGTGCTGAACGTCATCGCCCTGCGCATCGTCGCGAAATATCGTGAGCAATATGACTGACGTCATCCAATCCACGACGACCCGCCGGCTCGACGTCTCGTCCGACGCAGCGCGGGCGCGAATCCGGGCGCGCTACCGGTCCGAGGCGCGGTTCAAGGCGTACGGCGTCGCGGCGCTCGTCGTCACGGCCGTGTTCCTCGTCATCCTGTTCGTCGACATCCTCACGCGCGGTCTGCCGGCCTTCACCGTGAACTCCGTCACACTCGACGTTCCGGTCACGGCCGAACTGGTCGACCCCGGCAATACGAAAAATCCTGCCGAGATCGCGCGGACCGGCGATTTCCAGGGCGCGGTGCGCCAGGCACTGTTGGCCCGCTTCCCGGATGCGACCAGCCGCGACCAGCGGCGGCGGCTGGCCGGCCTGATCTCCACCGGCGGCGCCGAAACCCTGCGCGCGGCGGTCGTCGCCGACCCGTCCCTGATCGGGCAGACCGTGCGCACGAAGGTGCTGCTCTCCGACGACGCCGATCTCTACTACAAGGGCGCGGGAACGAAGATGACGCCCGCCACGCCGACGCGGGGCATCGCGTCGCCCAGCGCGACCACGGGCGAGATCACGATCCTGTCCTCGTCCAACGACTTCTCCGGGCCGCTGCTGCTTCTCAAGCAGGCGCTGGCCACGCGTGCCGGCCAGCTCAAGGTCGAGGCCGACCGCGTGGAGCGCGCCAGCGCCGGCGCTGTGTCGCCGCGCGTCGCGGAACTGCGCCAGGAGGCGCAGGCGCTCGAGGCGCGCTTCAACAGCACGGGCAGCGAAGTTCTCGACGAGCGCATCCCCAGTCTGATCGTCGCCATCAACGACGGTCTCGTGAAGGCGACCTCGGTCACCGGCACGACGCTTACCGGCCAGGTGCTGCTCGCGTTACGCTCGACCGCCGAGGCGCAGCCGGGCGCATGGCGGATCACGACCTACGAGACGCCCGAGGCTAACCGCCGCGTCACCGACCAGGAGATCGCGTGGCTCGAGGACCTTCGCGCCCAAGGGGCGGTCGACCGCAGCTTCAACACCATGTTCTTCACGTCGGGCGACTCGCGCGAACCGGAACTGGCCGGCATCCGCGGCGCCCTCGTCGGCTCGATCCTGATGCTCCTGGTGACGCTGGCTCTCTGCCTGCCGATCGGCGTCGCGGCCGCGATCTATCTGGAAGAGTTCGCGCCGAAGAACCGCTTCACCGCGATCATCGAGGTGAACATCAACAATCTCGCGGCGGTGCCGTCGATCGTGTTCGGGCTGCTCGGGCTGGCCGTGTTCCTCAACGCCTTCGGGCTGCCGCGATCGGCGCCGCTCGTCGGCGGCCTCGTGCTCGCGCTGCTGGTGCTGCCGACCATCATCATCGCCGCCCGCGCCGCGATCAAGGCGGTGCCGCCGTCGATCAAGGAGGCGGCGCTCGGTGTCGGCGCGTCGCATCAGCAGGCCGTGTTCCACCACGTGTTGCCGCTCGCGATGCCCGGCATCATGACCGGCACCATCATCGGTATGGCGCATGCGCTGGGTGAGACCGCGCCGCTTCTGATGATCGGCATGGTCGCCTTCATCGTCGACATTCCGACGGGCTTCACCGAGGCCGCGACGGCGCTGCCGGTCCAGATCTATCTCTGGTCGGACCTGCCGGAGATCGCGTTCCAGGCGAAGACCGCGGCCGCGATCATCGTCCTGATGGTCTTCCTGTTTATGATGAACGGTGCGGCGATCTGGCTGCGCAAGCGGTTCGAGCGTCGCTGGTGAGCTGTTTCGGATCGATCCGGGCCAGCCAGGGGGAGTTGAGATGAACACCATGCCGAATTTCGTGACGGCGGTCCCGGCCGCGGAGGCCGGCGCGGCGAAGCGCACCAAGGTCGTCGGCCGCAACGTCAACGTCCATTACGGGTCGAAACACGCCCTGAAGGACGTCTCGATCGACATCCCGGAGCGCTCGGTGACCTCGTTCATCGGCCCGTCGGGCTGCGGCAA
>CAZVMY010000519.1:0-2283 GCA_964628955.1 uncultured Methylocystis sp. | reverse complement strand
GCATCTGTTCTTCCAGCTCGTCAGCCGCCGCTACGAGCGCGGCGCCATGCTCGTGTTTCGGCGTGCAAGTTTGACCCCGTGAGGCGGGGGATCGGCGTCCAACTTTGACCCCCTTGAGCCGGTTTTGGTGAGACTGTCCGTTCTGGTTTCAGACGGGCGGGCGGGGGATGAAGGGCGTGGATACGATTGCGCGGATCCGGCGCGAGTTTTCGATCCGGGGGAAGACCATCAAGGAGATTGTCCGCGAGCTTCACGTCTCGCGGAACACGGTGCGCAAGGTGCTGCGCTCGGGCGCGACGTCGTTCGAGTACGAGCGGAAGGTTCAGCCCCAGCCGAAGATCGGGCCCTGGCGTCCGGATCTGGACCGGCTGCTGATGGCCAACGAGGGCAAGCCGGCTCGTGAGCGTCTGACACTGATCCGGATCTTCGAGGAGTTGCGGGGCCGGGGTTACGAGGGCAGCTATGATGCCGTCCGCCGCTATGCGCGAGGATGGCGCCGCGAGCAGTCCGCCGTCACCGCCGATGCCTATGTCCCGCTGAGCTTCGCACCCGGCGAGGCCTATCAGTTCGACTGGAGCCACGAGATCGTCGTCATCAACGGCGTGACGACCAAGGTGAAGGTCGCCCATCTGCGGCTCTGCCATTCGCGCATGCTGTTCGTGCGGGCCTATCCGCGTGAGAGCCAGGAGATGGTCTTCGACGCCCACGACCGGGGCTTCGCCTTCTTCAAGGGCGCCTGCACGCGCGGCATCTACGACAACATGAAGACGGCGGTGGAGACCATCTTCGTCGGCAAGGAGCGTGCCTATAACCGGCGCTTCATGCAGATGTGCAGCCACTACCTGGTCGATCCCGTCGCCTGCACGCCAGCCTCGGGTTGGGAGAAGGGCCAGGTCGAGAACCAGGTCGGCCTCGTGCGCGAGCGCTTCTTCGCTCCGCGTCTGCGGGTCAAGAACTATGACGAGCTGAACGCCTGGCTGATGGATCAGGTGTTCAGCTATGCCAGGGCGCATCGCCATCCCGAGCGGCGCGACCTGACGATCTGGGAGGCCTTCGAAGCCGAGCGGCCGAGTCTCGTTGCCTATGCCGGCCGCTTCGACGGCTTCCATGCGGTGCCGGCGGCGGTGTCGAAGACCTGCCTGGTCCGTTTCGACAACAACAAGTACTCGGTTGCGGCGAGCGCGATCGGCCGCCCCGTTGAGATCCGCGCCTACGCCGATCGGATCGAGCTGCGTCAGGACGGCCGCATCGTCGGCGAGCACGCCCGTTCCTACGGCCGCGATCAGACGACCTTCGATCCCTGGCACTATGTGCCGGTTCTGGCCCGCAAGCCGGGCGCCCTGCGCAACGGAGCGCCCTTCAAGGACTGGGTTCTTCCGGCTTCGCTGGATCGGGTACGCCGGAAGCTGGCGGCCGCGCAGGATGGTGATCGGCAGATGGTCGATATCCTGACCACGGTGCTGAGCGATGGCTTGCCGGCGGTCGAAGCCGCCTGCGCCGAGGCTCTGAAGCAGGGCGTGCATTCGGCCGACGTCATTCTCAACATCCTGGCCCGGCGCCGGGAGCCGGCTGCTGCGATCACCAT
Source organism: uncultured Methylocystis sp. (assembly GCA_964628955.1). Taxonomy (GTDB): domain Bacteria; phylum Pseudomonadota; class Alphaproteobacteria; order Rhizobiales; family Beijerinckiaceae; genus CAZVMY01. Next base: position 698 of record CAZVMY010000519.1, on the reverse strand, counting down.
CATGACGCCCGATGCGCTGCGCCTGCGCCATGAGCCCGCTGCCGATTGTGCCCGATACGACAGCCTCAGGAGAGCCGTGTGATGGAACGCTCGGAGATTCTCGCCACCATGGGCGAGCTCAAGCTCTACGGCATGAAGGCCGCCTTCGACGAGATCATCACCACGGCGGTGAAGCGCCAGCACGAACCGCAGCGCATTGTCGGCGACCTGCTCTCAGCCGAGATCGCGGAGAAGCAGGCGCGCTCGATCAAGTACCAGATCACCATCGCCAAGCTGCCGCTCGCCAAGGACGTCGGCGACTTCGTCTTCGACGGCACGCCGCTCAACGAGACGCTCGTCCACGACCTCGCAGGCGGCAACTTCATCGCCCATCAGCGCAATGTCGTCCTCGTCGGCGGCACCGGGACCGGCAAGACCCATCTCGCCATCGCCATCGCCCGCGCCTGCATCCGTGCCGGCGCGCGGGGGCGCTTCTTCAACGTCGTCGATCTCGTCAACAAGCTCGAGGCCGAGGCCCGCGCCGGCCGGCAGGGTCGCATGGCCGACTATCTCTCGCGCATGGACTTCATCGTCCTCGACGAACTCGGCTATCTGCCCTTCGCCCAGTCCGGCGGCCAGTTGCTGTTCCACCTGATCAGTAGGCTCTACGAACAGAGCTCCGTCATCGTCACCACCAACCTCGCCTTCGGCGAATGGCC
>CAZVMY010000518.1:0-2289 GCA_964628955.1 uncultured Methylocystis sp. | reverse complement strand
GGGAACTGGCCGTCGTCAACATCGGCGGCCGAGGTCGCGTGACCGTCGACGGCACGACGTTCGACCTCGATGCGCGGGATTCCCTCTATGTCGGCATGGGGGCGATCGACGTCCGCTTCGCCAGCCTTTCGGCCGGCCAGCCCGCGAAGTTCTATCTGCTGAGCGCGCCGGCGCATCACAGCCATCCGACGCGCACGGTCGCGCTCGCCGAAGCCCGGATGGTGCCGCTCGGCAACAAGACGGCCGCGAACGAGCGGGTGATCCACCAGATCATCCACCCGGACGTCCTGCCGACCTGCCAGCTCGTCGCCGGCATGACGCTGTTTTCAGCCGGAAGCGTCTGGAACACGATGCCGGCGCATCTGCACGACCGCCGTTCGGAGGCCTATCTCTACTTCGACCTGCCGGCCGTGGCCCGGGTCTTCCACATGATGGGCGAGCCGCAGGAGACCCGGCATCTCGTCGTCGCCAACGAACAGGCGATCCTGTCGCCCGGCTGGTCGATCCACGCGGGCGTCGGCACGGCGAGCTATGGTTTCGTCTGGGCGATGGCCGGCGACAACCAGGATTTCACCGATATGGACATGGTCGCCATGTCCGACCTGCGCTGAGGCGGATCGTGGCCAATCCTTTCGATCTTTCCGGCAAGGTCGCCGTCGTCACCGGTGCCAATACCGGGTTGGGTGCCGCGATCGCGCTGGCACTGGCTGAAGCCGGCGCGGCGGTCGCGGGCGTCGGTCGGTCCGACATGGGCGAGACGGCGCGGGCGATCGAGGCCGCGGGCGGCGCGTTCCTGCCCGTCGCGGCCGATCTCGGCACGCTGGAGCCGATCCCGCGCATCCTCGCGGAGGTGATCGCCTGGCGCGGCCGTCTCGACATCCTCGTCAACAACGCGGGCATCATCCGCCGCGCCGACTCGACCGAACTCGACGAGCGGGACTGGGACGACGTGCTCGACCTCAACCTGAAGGCGGTCTTCTTCCTGAGCCAGGCGGCGGCACGGCAGATGCTGGCGCAAGGTGACGGCGGCCGCATCATCAACATCGCGTCGCTATTGTCGTTCCAGGGCGGCATCCGTGTCGCATCCTACACGGCGTCGAAACACGGCGTGGCGGGCCTGACCAGGATCCTCGCAAACGAATGGGCGGCGAAGGGCATCAACGTCAACGCCATCGCACCGGGCTATTTCGTGACCAACAACACCGAGTTGCTGCGGCAGGACGCCACGCGCATGGAGCAGATCAAGGTCCGCATCCCGGCCGGCCGCTGGGGCGAACCGGCCGACATTGGCGGCGCCGCGGTCTTCCTCGCGTCCCGCGCCGCGGAGTACGTTCACGGAACGATCCTGACCGTCGACGGCGGCTGGATGGCGCGCTGAAGGGAGAGAACGATGAACGGCAGCGACATTTTCGTGCAGGATGCTGACAAGGCATGGCAAGTCGTCGGCGATGGCGTCCGGCGCAAGATCATGAGCTACGATGCCAGCGTCATGCTGGTGAAGGTCGAGTTCGAGCAGGGCGCCGTCGGCCCGCCGCATCACCATCCGCACATCCAGTGCACCCTGATCGAGCGCGGCGTCTTCGACGTAACCATCGCGGGGCTGACCGCGCGACTGGGCCCCGGCGACACCTTCATCGTGCCGACCAACGCGATCCATGGCGTCGTGGCGGTCGAAGCCGGGGCGCTGATCGACAGTTTCTCGCCGATGCGGGAGGATTTCCTCACCTGACGCGAACGGCGATTGACCGGGCCGGATATCGGCAACGCGAAGGTCGATGAATCAGCGCGCAACAGCTTTCCCCTGTTGAGGAACGCTGCTCGCGCCCTATGTTCAGACCGGCGGTGCTTCAGAACACCCTGCGCGGCCGGAAAGGACGCTCCATGACCGCGCCGACGAGGCCGAGACCGCGATCGATGTTGCGCGCGCTGCTGAGCGGCGAGGCGGCCGGCGGGATCGTGCTCATGGCGGTCGCGGCCCTGGCGCTGGTCGTCGCCAATTCGCCGCTGGCGCCCCTCTATTTCGCGACGCTCAAGTCCTATGTGCTCGGCCTGTCGGTGCTCCACTGGATCAACGACGCGCTGATGGCGCTGTTCTTCCTGCTCGTCGGTCTGGAGATCAAGCGCGAGATGCTGGACGGCGAGCTCTCGACCTGGTCGCGGCGCGCCTTGCCCGGCATCGCGGCGCTGGGCGGCATGGTCGTGCCCGCGCTCATTTACGTGGCGGCGAATCTCGGCTCGCCGGAAACGCTGCGCGGCTGGGCCATTCCGGCCGCGACGGACATCGCCTTC
>CAZVMY010000517.1:0-2291 GCA_964628955.1 uncultured Methylocystis sp. | reverse complement strand
GGCCGGATTCGGTGCGCTTCTACACCAGGACCAAGACCGTGACCTCGCGCTGGCCCAGCGGTATCAAGGACGGCGCGAGCTTCGTCATCCCGACGATGAACTGAGGTCTTGTTGAAAGGTGGCCTCAGCCATGCTATCATTTTGATAGCATGGAGGGGCCATGGCTCAGGTTCTGATCCGGGACGTTCCCGACGCGATCGTCGATGGCTGGAAGTTCAAGGCCAGGCTGCGCGGCCTTTCGCTGCAGCAGGTCCTGCGTGAGTTGATCGTGACCGAGTGCGCCTTCACGCCGGAGGAGCGCAGCGCTTTCGTCGCCGATCTTCTATCACGGTCATCGCCCTCGGAAGCTCTCTCGCTTGCGGAGATCCGTGACGGCCTGACGTGAGTGACGCCCTCGTCGTTGACGCGAGCGTTGCGGTGAAATGGGTCGCAATCGAGCCCGACGGCGACCGCGCGCAGGCTTTGGTCCGTGCCAACTACCGTTTGATCGCGCCTGCTATTTTGCTCTCCGAAGTCACCAACGCCGTCTGGAAGAAGTGCCTGCAGGGTAAGGTGAGCGACCCGGATGCTCACCTTTTCATCCGCAACCTGCCGCGTTTCTTCGAACGCATCGTGGATACGTCCGATCTGTTGGAGCGCGCGCTGAGCGTGGCACTGGAGCTGCGTCATCCGGTCTATGATTTCATCTATGTACTGCTCGCCGATCATGAGGGCATACAGATGATCACGGCGGATACCCGTCTGTTGCGATGCGTCGAAAACACGCGCTGGGCTGCGCGCGTCTGCCCTCTCGCGGACTGGGAAGACGACCGACCCTGACGAAAGACGCGAGACGATGAAGGACGTCGCATGGCGTGACGCACTGCGGCAAAACCGCGGGAAACGGCCGATTTTGCCGCGGTTGGCGGGTCACCTTCGCGCTTGACCCCCCAGATTCGGCAGTTCACATTCGAGTTCCACAAAACCGAGGCTGGCCGGCGACACTCGCCACGGTCAGAACGGCAAGCGGCGGGTCTACCGCCCACGAGTCGTCATCAAGTCCGCGCAGCGGACAGGGGAGGAAGTCTATGCCAGCCGTGAGCATGACGGTGAACGGAAAAGCCGTGTCCGCGGATGTGGACGCGCGAACATTGCTGGTTCAGTTCCTGCGGGAAAACCTCCGGCTCACCGGCACGCATATCGGGTGCGACACCAGCCAGTGCGGCGCCTGCGTCGTCCATGTCGACGGGCGCGCGGTCAAATCCTGCACGGCCCTCGCGCTGTCGTGCGACGGAGTCTCGGTCACGACGATCGAGGGGCTGGCCGCGAACGGCACCCTGCATCCGATGCAGGAGGCGTTCCGCGAGCATCACGGACTGCAGTGCGGCTACTGCACGCCGGGGATGATCATGGCGGCGATCGACATCGTGAACCGGAAGGGAAACGAACTCGACGAGCACACGATCCGGGACGAGCTGGAGGGCAACATCTGCCGCTGCACCGGCTATCACAACATAGTGAAAGCGATCGGCGCAGGTGCCGCCGCGATGGCGGCAACGCCGCTGGCGCAGGCCGCCGAGTAGCGCCGCGAAGTAGCGCCGCAGCGTCGATCGCAGGACCGGTTGCCGCGCGAGCAGCGCGGCCGGAACGGACTGCGATCGCGGCGGCTCACCGACGGCGGCTATTCCGCCTGCCGTCCCGTCCGTTCTGGGAGGAACAACCATGAGTGCCACGGGCATCGGCGCCGCCGTCCGGCGCAAGGAAGACCATCGCTTCATCACCGGCAAGGGCCAGTACACCGACGACATCAATCGCCACGGCCAGACGCATGCCTATTTCCTGCGCTCGCCGCACGCGCACGCGAACATCAAGCGCCTCGACATCGCTGCCGCGAAAGCGGCGCCCGGTGTGGTGGGCGTGTTCACCGGCGATGATCTGGCGGCCGACAAGATCGGCGGGCTGATTTGCGGCTGGATGATTCATTCGAAGGACGGCTCGCCGATGAAGGGTGGCGCCCATCCGGCGCTGGCCCAGGGCAAGGTGCGCTACGTCGGCGACCACGTGGCGGTCGTCATCGCCGAGACCTCCGCGCAGGCCAAGGACGCCGCGGAGAAGATCGTCGTCGATTACGAGGTGCTGGCTCCGTTCGTCGATGTCGCCACCGCGCAGGTGAAGAGCGCCAATCCCGTGCACGACGTCGCGGACGACAACACGGTCTATCAGTGGCACCTCGGCGACAAGACGGCGGCCGACAAGGCCTTCGCCAGCGCCAAGCACATCACCAAGCTTGACATCGTCAACAACCGCCTGGT
>CAZVMY010000516.1:0-2293 GCA_964628955.1 uncultured Methylocystis sp. | reverse complement strand
CGCGACGATCTGCGGTCGCGAGGAGGGCGCGCCGCCGCCGGTCGATCTCGAGGCCGAAAAGCGCCACGGCGATTTCGTGCGCGGCCTGATCCGGTCCGGGCGGGCCACGGCCGTGCATGATTGCTCCGATGGCGGCATCGCGGTGGCGCTGGCCGAAATGGCGATGGCCGGCGGCATCGGCTGCATGCTGGAACAGATGATGCTTCCCCTGACGACGCAGGCTTTCCTGTTCGGCGAGGATCAGGGCCGCTACGTCGTCGCCGTCGGGCCGGACGACCTGCTGACGATCGAAGCCGAGGCGGAGGCGGCCGGCGTGCCCTACCGCTTGCTGGGCGTCACGGGCGGCGATGCGTTGACGCTTGCGGGGGAAGCCCCCATTTCCATTGCAGCGCTGAGGAAAGCGCATGAAGATTGGCTGCCGCGCTACATGGCGGCGGCTGCCTGAGGAGCGATTCGTCCATGCCCATGGAGGCGAAGGAGATCGAGCGCCTGATCGTCGAGGGGATTCCGGGCGCCAGGGTCGAGATCAAGGACCTCGCCGGCGACGGCGATCATTATTCCGCGACCGTCGTCGCCCCTGCCTTCAAGGGCAAGAGCAAGGTGCAGCAGCACCAGATGGTCTACGCGGCCCTCAAGGGCAACATGGGCGGCGTCCTGCATGCGCTGGCGCTGACCACGAGCGCGCCGGAGGGCTGAGCCCGATGCCCGGTGCCACGCACTACGACGAGGACGTCGTCGATTCCGCCGACCGCCAGATGCATGCTACAACCGGCGGCAAGGCTCCGTACAAGGGATTGAAGCAATGACCGACATCAACGCCTGGATCGACAGCGAGGTGAAGTCCAATGACGTCGTGCTCTTCATGAAGGGCACGCCGCAGTTTCCGATGTGCGGCTTCTCTGGGCAAGTGGTGCAGATCCTCGACTACGTGGGCGTGGACTACAAGGGCCACAACGTTCTCGAGAATGCCGCGCTGCGCGACGGGATCAAGGGCTACACCAACTGGCCGACGATCCCGCAGCTCTACGTCAAGGGGGAGTTCGTGGGCGGTTGCGACATCATCCGCGAGATGTTCCAGTCGGGCGAGTTACAGCAGCATCTCGCCGCCAAGGGCGTCGCCGTACAGCAGAAGACGACGGCCTGAACTCAGCGGCCCAGCGCCGCGCGGATCAGCGTGACGGCGTCGGCGCTCGCCCATTCGGCAGGGCCGGCGAGATAGCCGAGTTCGCAGCCTTCGCCGTCGATCAGCAAAGTCGTGGGCATGCCGAATGCCTTGCCCACGGCCTTCAGGTCCTGGAAGATCCGTGCCGAGGGATCGTGGTAGTAGGCCAGCCGCGCCACGCCGATGTCGGCCAGAAACTTCTTCGGCCGCTCCGGGTCGCGGGTGTCGATGTTCACCGCGACGACCTCGAAATCCTCGCCGCCGAGCTGGCCCTGCAGATGGTCGAGAGCCGGCATCTCCTTGCGGCAGGGTAGACACCACGTTGCCCAGAGATTGACGAGGACGGTCCTGCCGCGGAGGTCCGACAGCTTCACGGGGCTGCCGTCCGGCCGGCGAAAGGAGAGATCGGCCAGCGGCTTCGGTTCCGACGGAACCTGCACGGCCGCGACCTCGCCGCGCGCCAGCGGCCTGAGGCGGTCCGCCGTGGCTCGCGCGGCCTGGCAGGTCTTGGCCTGGGCATTGCCGGTTCCGTCGAACATCCCGTATAGGCCGACGGCTCCCAGCGACAGCAGGAGTGCCGACGCCGCGGCGAGCATGCCGCGCGACAATCCGCGTGCCCCGTTCGGCTGACGTCCCGTCATGTGCGATCCCGTCCTGGAGTTCCGATGAGCAGCAAGATGTGGGGTGGCCGCTTCAGTAGCGGGCCGGCCGAGATCATGGAAGAGATCAATGCCTCCGTCGGCTTCGACCAGAAGCTCTGGCGCCAGGATATCCGCGGCTCGAAAGCCCATGTCGCCATGCTCGGCCAGACCGGCATCGTCACCCCCGCGGACGCAGCCACCATCGCGCGCGGCCTGGACCATATCTCCGGCGAAATCGAGGCCGGTGCATTCACCTTCTCGCGCGCGCTGGAAGACGTCCACACCAACGTCGAGGCGCGTCTCAAGGAACTGGTCGGAGAGCCTGCCGGGCGCCTGCACACCGCGCGCTCGCGCAATGATCAGGTCGCGACGGATTTCCGGCTCTACGTGCGCGATGCGGTGGACGATCTCGATGGTCAGCTCGCCGGCCTCCAGACGGCCCTCGCGCAGAAGGCGCTCAGCCATGCGGCGACGGTGATGCCCGGCTTCA
>CAZVMY010000515.1:0-2297 GCA_964628955.1 uncultured Methylocystis sp. | reverse complement strand
GCTGCATGCCGCCGGAGAAGGCGCGGGGCCAGTCGTCGATGCGGGCCGTGTCGATCTCGACGCGGCCGATCCAGTCGAGCGCGGCGCGGCGGATGTTGCCGTAGTGCCGGTCGCCGCGATCCATCAGTCGTTCGCCGACGTTGCCACCGGCGGAAACGCCCATGCGCAGGCCGTCGCGCGGATTCTGGTGCACGATGCCCCAGGCAGTGCGCATGAGCTGGCGCCGGTCCTGCTCCGGGAGATCGAAGATGTCGACCGCCGCGCCGCCATGCCGGAACAGGACGCTGCCCGAGGTCGGCCGGTCGCTGCCGGCGAGACAGCGCAGCAGCGTCGATTTGCCGGAGCCGGATTCGCCGACGATGCCGAGCACCTCGCCCGGCCATAGGTCGAACGAGACGTCGCGGCAGCCGACCCGCTCGCCATAGAAGCGCGAGAGGCCGCGGACGCAGAGCAGCGGGTCCGCATCCAGCGTATCGAATGCGGAAACCGCGTCGAGCGCTGCCGGGGGCACGGCGATGGTCATGGCGTGTCTCCCGCATCGGCGACGAGATGGAGCTTCGCGGCATCGCCGAGCATGAGGCCCCTGTGGCCGCAGGCCCGGCGCGTCTCGCAATGGTGGCTGTCCGAACAGACGAACATCCGGCCCCCGCGATCATCCGTGATCACCTCGTCGAGATAGGTGTCGGCGGCGCCGCACAGGCCGCAGGGCTCGTCCCAGCGCTGCACGGTGAAGGGATGATCCTCGAAATCGAGGCTCTTGACGGTCGTGAACGGCGGGATCGCGTAAATGCGCTTTTCGCGGCCCGCGCCGAAGAGCTGGAGCGCCGGCATGCGGTCCATCTTCGGGTTGTCGAATTTCGGAATCGGCGTCGGCGACATGACGTAACGCCCGTTGACGAAGACCGGATAGGAATAGGTCGTCGCGACATGGCCGAAACGGGCGATGTCCTCATAGAGCCGGACGTGCATCAGGCCGTACTCGCTCCAGGCGTGCATCTTGCGCGTTTCGGATTCCTGCGGCTCGAGCTTGCGCAGCGGTTCGGGCTGCGGCACCTGATAGACCAGTACCTGCCCGGCCCTGAGAAGCTCCTCGGGGATGCGGTGCCGGGTCTGGATGATGGTGGCCTCCGCGGTCGCCTCCGTGGTGGCGACGCCGGCGACGCGGGCGAAGAAGCGGCGGATGGAGACGGCGTTGGTGGTGTCGTCGGCGCCCTGGTCGATCACCTTGAGTCGGTCGTCCGGCCCCAGGATCGAGGCGGTGATCTGGATGCCGCCCGTGCCCCAGCCGCGCGCCAGCGGCATCTCGCGCGAACCGAAGGGCACCTGATAGCCCGGTACGGCGACCGCCTTGAGCAGGGCGCGGCGGATCATGCGCTTCGTCTGCTCGTCGAGATAGGCGTAGTTGTAGGCGTCGTCATGCGCCTTCGCGGTGACGGTCATTCCGCGGCCTCCCTGTGGCCGGCGTCGCCGGCGCGGCGCTCGTCCTGCTCCCGGCGAATGCGCCGGATCAGCTCCAGCTCACCCTGGAAGTCCACGTAATGCGGGAGCTTCATGTGCTCGACGAAGCCGGACGCCTCGACGTTGTCGGAATGGTAGAGCACGAATTCCTCCTGCTCGGCCGGGAACCCGGTCGAGGCGCCGAGTTCACGGTTCTTGAGCGCCCGGTCGACCAGCGCCATCGACATCGCCTTGCGCTCGGCATGGCCGAAACACAGGCCGTAGCCGCGCGTGAACTGCGGCGGGATGTCCTTCGAGCCGTTGAACTGGTTGACCATCTGGCATTCGGTGAGCGTCAGGTCGCCGAGATCGACGGCGAAACCGAGCTCCTCCGGCACGAAGCCGACGGTGACTTCGCCCATGCGGATTTCACCGGCAAAGGGATGATTCTGGCCGAAACCGCGCTGGATCGAATAGCCGAGGCCCAATAGAAATCCCTCGTCGCCGCGCGCCAGCGCCTGCAGCCGCACGTCGCGGCCGGCCGGAAACTCGACCGGGTCGCGCGTCAGGTCGAAGGGCTTCGGATCATCCGGACCGGGCTCCTCCGCCTCCATGAGGCCCTCGGCGCCGAGAATGTCCGGCACGCGCGGCATCGAGGCGTCCAGCGGCGCCGCGGCGGCCTGCGCGGCCTGATGCTGTTCGGCCGGCTCCAGCAGCGAGAAATCGAACAGGCGATGGGTGTAATCGTAGGTCGGACCCAGCACCTGGCCGCCCGGCAGGTCCTTGTAGGTCGCGGAGATGCGGCGGCGGATCGCCATCGCCGCCGTGTCGAGCGGCTCCGAGGAACCGAAGCGCGGCAG
>CAZVMY010000514.1:0-2300 GCA_964628955.1 uncultured Methylocystis sp. | reverse complement strand
GCATCGGCCGGTTGATGGACGAAGGCAGGCTCGCACCCGAAACGATCTCGATCATGAAGCGCAACAACGCGGGCAAGGCGCTCGACATCGCCCGCGTCGCCCGCGACATGCACGGCGGCAACGGCATCAGTCAGGAGTACCACGTCATGCGCCACGCCCAGAACCTCGAGACGGTCAACACCTACGAGGGCACCCACGACGTTCACGCGCTGATCCTCGGCCGCGCGATCACCGGGCTGCAGGCGTTTTTTTGAGGTGCATGATCCATCGCCCCGTGTCCGCCTCACCCTGAGGTGCCCGCGTCAGCGGGCCTCGAAGGGTGAGACCGCGCCAGCCCCAGGGTCTTTCGAGGCTCGGCTTCGCCTTGCAACCCAGGACGAGAGTTGGAACAGACTCCCGTCATGACCCTCCGCATCACTTTGGCCGGCGCGACCGGCTGGGTCGGCCGCGCGCTCGTCGCCGCCATCGCGGCTGCGCCCGATCTCGAACTCGCCGGCGCGGTCGCCAGGACCGCCGCCGGCCGTGACGCGGGCGAGGCCGCAGGGATTGCAGCCAACGGCATCGCCCTCGTGGCGACGCTCGAAGAAGCGCTCGCCACCCCCTCCGACGTCGTGATCGACTACACGAAGCCCCACGCGGTGAAGGGCCACACGCTCGCGGCGCTCGCCGCCGGCCGCCATGTCGTCATCGGCACTTCCGGCCTGACCGCCGACGATTACGCCGAGATCGACCGCGCGGCGCTGGCGGCGGGGCGCGGCGTGCTCGCCGCCGGCAATTTCTCCATCACGGCGACGCTGCTCCGCCGCTTCGCGCTCGAGGCCGCGCGCTACGTGCCGGATGTCGAGGTGATCGACTATGCCTCGGCGAAGAAGCCGGACGTGCCGTCCGGCACCGGGCGCGAGCTCGGCGAGCTGCTCGCAGCCGTGCGCCTCGCCGGCACGGCGACCCCGGTCGGCGATCTCACCGGCGCGCGCGAGACGCGCGGCGCCGCGATCGGCGCCGCCCGCCCGGTGCAGGTGCATTCGGTCCGCATGCCGTCCTACGTGCTCTCCTGCGAGGCGATCTTCGGCGCGCCGGACGAGCGGCTGGTGATCCGGCACGATGCGGGTTCGTCGGCCGCGCCCTATGTGGCGGGCACGCTGCTCGCGGCCCGCAAGGTCGGCGGCTTCACCGGCCTGAAGCGCGGTCTCGACCACGTGCTGGGTGATTGATCAGTCGAGATCGGCGAAAATTTCTCCCAGATCGAGATCGATCCCCGGTGGCTCTAACCGGATCGCTTCGGTCGGTCCCAGCGCCGCGGAAACAATCGTGCCGTCTGCGGCACGGCGATGATGGATCGCGCGCCGCTCGTCGGTCAGCACGATCAGGTAATGCATGATCGTGGGATTGCCGAAGTACTTCGCGAACTTCGCCAACGCATCGACACGCCTAGTCGAAGGCGATGTCACCTCGACGACAATGATCGGATCGACGACAAGCGTCGCATCGCCCGGCAGGCGCGGGCCGCAGCGCACGGAGACGTCGGGCTCGAAGCGTGCGTCGTCGCCGGCCACGACCGGCATGCCGTCGGCGAAGACCTGACACGGAAGATGGCGGCTTCTGACGGCGTTCCGAAGGGCCACGGCCGCGGCAAACTTCAGTTCGTTATGAACGACCCGCTCCGTCTGCGCGAAGGGCGCCCCCGGCAGGCCGTCGAAGTTCGGATAGACGATGCCGTCCATCAGCTCGTAGCGGTGTCCGTCCGGCTGCTCGGCATACCAGGCGTCGAACTCTGCGCCGGTCATGGGACGGTCGACCACGCTCTGCCGCGCCATGGCGCATAATCCTTTTCCTGCGGATCGCGGCGGAGTATCGACGTTGCGCATGAGCGACGCAACCGGGACTTCTCCCCCCCTCGCGGGCCTTCGCGTCTTGGAACTCGCGCGCATCCTCGCCGGGCCCTGGGTCGGACAGACGCTGGCCGATCTCGGCGCCGACGTCGTCAAGGTCGAGCGGCGCGGGGTGGGCGACGACACGCGCGGCTGGGGGCCGCCCTTCGTCGAAGGCGCCGGGGGCGAGAACCTCTCGGCGGCCTATTTCCATGCCTGCAATCGCGGCAAGCGCTCGATCGCGCTCGATTTCGAGAACGACGAGGATCTTGCCGTGGTGAAGCGGCTCGTCGCCCATGCGGATGTGCTGGTCGAGAACTTCAAGCTGGGCGGACTGGCGAAATTCGGTCTCGACGCGGCCTCCGCGCGCGCGCTCAACCCGCGGCTCGTCTATTGCTCGATCACCGGCTTCGGCCAGACCGGCCCGTATGC
>CAZVMY010000513.1:0-2308 GCA_964628955.1 uncultured Methylocystis sp. | reverse complement strand
GACCGGGGACCCCGGGCCGTCGGGGCTGGCGCCCCTTGAGCGAGGCCGACGGCGCGCTCTCGCCGATGATGGCGCAATATATCGAGATCAAGGCCGCCAATCCGGACTGCCTGCTGTTCTACCGGATGGGCGACTTCTACGAGCTCTTCTTCGACGATGCCGAGATCGCGTCCCGCGCGTTGGGCATCGTGCTGACGAAACGCGGCCGGCACGAGGGCCGGGACATCCCGATGTGCGGCGTGCCGGTCGTGCGCTCGGACGATTACCTGCAGCGGCTGATCGGGCAGGGCCACCGCGTCGCGGTCTGCGAACAGCTCGAGGATCCCGCAGAAGCGAGGAAGCGCGGCTCGCGGTCCGTCGTCCGCCGCGACGTCGTGCGGCTGGTCACGCCCGGCACCGTCACCGAGGAGGCGCTGCTCGATCCGGCGGCCGCATCGATCCTGCTCGCCGTCGCACGCGTGCGCACCGGCGAGAGCGACCATGCCTACGGCCTTGCGGAGATCGACATCACGACCGGACGTTTCGTCGTGGGCGAAGCCGACGACCAGACGCTCGCCGCCGAGATCGCGCGGATCGATCCGCGCGAGATCGTCGTCGCCGACGTGATCCGCGACGATCCCGCGCTTGCCGCGCTGTGGCGCGAGACGCGGGCCGCGGTCGTACCGGTCGCGCGCGACGGCTTCGATGAGGCATCGGCCGGGCGGCGGATCAGGGACTGGTTCGGCGTGGGCACGCTCGACGGCTTCGGCCATTTCGGCCGGCACGAGCGCGCGGCCGCGGCGCAGGCGCTGGCCTATGTAGAGCGGACGCAGCTCGGCGCACGGCCGGCGCTGACGCCGCCGTCGAAGGCCGGCTCCGGCGCGGTCATGCAGATCGACGCCGCGACACGGGCCAATCTCGAACTCCTGCGCACGCTGGCCGGCGAGCGTCGTGGCAGCCTGCTCGCGGCGATCGATCGCACGGTCACTCCGGCCGGAGGCAGGCTGCTGGCCGAGCGACTCGCGGGTCCGCTCACCGATCCGGGAGCGATCGGACACCGGCTCGATACCGTCGACTTCTTCCGCGCCGCCGCTGCACTTCGCGTCAGGGTGCGGCAGGCCCTGGCGGCAGCGCCGGACATGCCGCGGGCGCTGGCCCGGCTGGCGCTCGGCCGCGGCGGACCGCGTGATCTCGCCGCGATCGGCGACGGCGTCGCCGGCGTGGCCGCGGTCGCGGCGCTGCTCTCGGGCGACGGGCCGCAGACGTTGCCGCCCGACACGCCTCTGCCGCCCGGCGTGGCGGAAGCGTGCCGGGCGCTGTGCGGCGTCGATCCCGACCTCGGCGGCGCCATGCGGGCGGCGCTCGGCGAGGATCTGCCGCTCCACCGTCGCGATGGCGGTTTCGTTCGGGAGGGCCACGAGCCGAGCCTCGACGAGGCGCGGGCGCTGCGCGACGAGAGCCGGCGCGTGATCATGGCGCTGCAGGCCCGCTACGCAGAGACTGCCGGGGCGCGGACGCTGCGCGTGAAACACAACAACTTCCTCGGCTATTTCGTCGAGGTCCCCGCGGAGACCGGACAGCGCTTCCTGACGCCGCCGCTCAACGCGGTCTTCATCCACCGGCAGACGATGCAGGGCTCGATGCGCTTTTCGACGGCCGAGCTCGGCGAACTCGAATCGCGGATCGCATCGGCGGGCGATCGTGCACAGGCGATCGAAGAAGCGGTGTTCGACCGGCTGACGGCAGCCGTGCTCGCCGTGGCCGAGCCGATCAAGCGCGCGGCCCAGGCTTTGGCCGAGATCGACGTCGCGGCGGCCTCGGCCGACCTCGCGGAGGCGCGTGGCTGGGTCCGGCCGCTGGTCGACGGCGGCCTCGACTTCCGGGTCAGGGGCGGCCGGCACCCGGTGGTCGAGGCGGCGGTCGGCGAGGCCGGGCAGAGCTTCGTCGCAAATGATTGTGATCTCTCGCCGGCCGAGGGCGGCGCTGACGGCCGCATCCTGCTCGTCACCGGCCCCAACATGGCCGGCAAGTCGACGTTCCTGCGCCAGAACGCGCTGATCGCGGTGCTCGCCCAGATGGGCTCCCACGTGCCGGCGGACCTCGCGCATGTCGGCGTGGTCGATCGCCTGTTCTCCCGGGTCGGCGCGGCGGACGATCTCGCCCGCGGGCGTTCGACCTTCATGGTCGAAATGGTCGAGACGGCGGCCATCCTCAATCAGGCGGGCCCGCGGGCGCTGGTGATCCTCGACGAGATTGGGCGCGGCACCGCCACCTTCGCCGGCCTGCCGCGTGCCGTCGTGGACCGCGCGCGGGTGATCCTCGAGGAATT
>CAZVMY010000512.1:0-2316 GCA_964628955.1 uncultured Methylocystis sp. | reverse complement strand
CCTTTCGCAATCCGTTGATGCCCTTCGAGGCGGAGTAGCGGTCGGTGCGCGGCTTTCCCGCCGTTTCGATCAGCTTCTCGATGACGTGGCGCGGCGCCGGCATGTCCGGATTGCCCATGCCGAGATCGATGATGTCCGCGCCGCGGGCTCGGGCCGACGCCTTGATCTTGTTGACCTGCTCGAAAACATACGGCGGGAGACGACGGATGCGGTGAAAATCGTTCATCGAAGGACCTTGGGCGAGGGGCACGGCACCGCCATGCAAGATGAGATTAACATGCGGATGTGGACGCAGCGACGCCGTTGATGCGTCAAGGAGCCGGCTCGCCGGCGTTGCCCCGGCGCAGCGCGCGCAAACGAGCGGGCGGCACGGGCGCCGTGTCGGGCTGGGGCTGCTGCGCCACGGCGCGCGGCGGTCGAGGTTGCGGCGAACCCGGAACCGGACGGCCGGCGAAGGCCCTGGTGCGGGCATGGACGGCGTCGAGTTCGGTTTCCAGCGCCTTGACCGAGTCGGGATCGCGCACCGGGACCGGGCGAGGCGTCCCTTGGCGGCCGACGGGAATATAGCCGCGGTCCTCGTCGGCCGGGCGGCTGGCACTCACGAACGGGGCGACCGCTCCGGGCTCCGTAACCAGACCAGCCGCGCGGCCGAGCGCGCGCGCCTCGGGCGCGGTCGACCCCGCCGTATTGCAGCTCGCGAGCGATGCTGCGGCGAGAACGCCGAGCATCACCCCCGATATCCTGCCGCGACTCGAGCGCGGTGCACGCATCAGCATCTCCGGGACCCACGACCATCGCTGCGGCCTCGCAGATTGGTGGATGCCTCGTTAATATGGCGCAAACTGGGGCGTTGCGCAGGCCGGTCGGCCGTGACACTCCAGGACGAAGGGACGGACGAGATCCCGGATCTGCTACGACGGGAAACGCCGGAGGAGAGGCCATGAGCGCCGGGAAGGACCGCGAGCGGTCGGAACCGACGATACCGGATTTCGACAAGCTGGCGCAGAACAGCGCGCAGCTCGTCGAAGAGTTCGGCAAGGTCGCCGCCGCCTATATCCGGCCGCGCGAGCAGGGCGTTACCGCGGTGGTCCCGGCGGAGGAGACCAGCGACGTCGTGAAGACGCTCGGCCGCGTCGCCGAGCACTGGATCTCGAATCCGCAGCGCGCGCTCGAAGCCCAGCGCGAGCTCACGACCAGCATGATGACGCTGTGGGCCAACACCCTGCGCAAGATGCAGGGCGAGCCGGCCCCCCCAGTCGCCGAGCCCGAGCCGCGCGACCGGCGCTTCGCCGATCAGGACTGGCAGGACAACCCGTATTTCGACTTCCTGAAACAGGCCTATCTGGTCACCACGCGCTGGGCGGATCACCTCGTCGAGGACTCTGACGGGCTCGACGAGCACACGCGTCAGAAGGCGCAGTTCTACGTCCGCCAGCTGTCGAGCGCGCTCTCGCCCTCGAACTTCGTCGCCACCAACCCGGAACTGCTGCGGACCACGCTGCAGGAGGGTGGCGAGAACCTCGTGCGCGGCATGCGCATGCTGGCGGAAGACATTGCGGCGGGTGGCGGCGACGTGAAGATCCGCCAGTCGGACCCGTCCGGCTTCGAGGTCGGCCGCAATATGGCGACCACACCCGGCAAGGTCATCCTGCGCAACGCGCTGATCGAGCTGCTTCAGTACGATCCCGCCACGCCGGAGGTGAACCGCACGCCGCTGCTGATCTGCCCGCCGTGGATCAACAAATTCTACATCCTCGATCTCAACGCCGAGAAGTCCTTCGTGCGGTGGTGCGTCGAGCAGGGTCAGACCGTGTTCGTCATCTCCTGGGTCAATCCCGACGCGCGGCATGCCCATTACGATTTCGAGAGCTACATGCGGGAGGGCGTGCTGGCGGCGCTCGATGCGGTCGAAGCCGCGACCGACGAGCGGCGCGTCAACACGATCGGCTACTGCGTCGGCGGCACGCTGCTCGCGGTGACGCTCGCGTGGCTGGCGGCGAAGAACGACGATCGCGTCGCCTCGGCGACGTTCCTGACGACACAGGTCGACTTCACCCACGCAGGCGACCTCAAGGTGTTCGTAGACGAGGATCAGATCCGCGCAGCCGAGGAGGCAATGGCCAAACTCGGCTATTTGCCCGGCGCACGGATGGCAGGCGCGTTCAACATGCTGCGGCCGCTCGACCTGATCTGGCCCTACGTCGTGAACACCTATCTCAAGGGCCGGCAGCCGATCGCGTTCGACCTGCTGACGTGGAACTCCGACTCGACGCGGATGCCGGAGGCGAACCATCGGTTCTACCTGCGCAACTGCTA
>CAZVMY010000511.1:0-2327 GCA_964628955.1 uncultured Methylocystis sp. | reverse complement strand
AATGTCCACCGCCGTGGCCTCGCCTGTGTTGATCAGGAAGTTGCAATGCATGTCGCTGACCTGCGCCCCGCCGAGCCGGAGCCCTCGACAGCCGGCCTGGTCGATCAGCTGCCACGCCTTCGCGCCCGACGGGTTCTTGAAGGTCGAGCCGCCGGTCTTTTCGCGTATCGGCTGCGCGGCTTCCCGCGCGGCCGTCACGCGGTCCATCTCGGCCTGGATGGCCTCGCGCTCGCCGGGACGGCCCTGGAACAGCGCCTCGGTGAAGATGAGGCCCGCCGGCGCGGCGCAGTGGCGATAGGCGTAGCCCATCTGGGCATGGGTGAGCCGATGCACCCGGCCCTGCCGGTCGACCGCCCGCGCCTCGATCAGCACGTCGGTCGTCTCACCGCCGTGGGCGCCCGCGTTCATGCGCAGCGCCCCGCCGATGCAGCCCGGGATCCCGCGGTAGAACGCCAGCCCGTCGATCGCGGCATCCGCCGCGGCGCGCGCGACCTTCACGTCCGGCACGCCGGCGCCGGCCCGAACGCGGTGGCCCGGCTCGATTGCAATCTCGCCGAAACCCTGGCCGCCGAGCCGGATCACGACGCCGGGAATCCCGCCGTCGCGCACGATCAGGTTCGAGCCGAGCCCGATCACCGTGACGGGAATCTCGGCCGGCAACGCCCCGAGGAACGCCGCAAGATCGGCCTCGTCCGCCGGCAGGAACAATGCTTCCGCAGGCCCGCCGACCCGGAACCACGTGTAGGGCGCGAGCGGCTCGTTCGCGAGCAGCCGGCCGCGGCTCGGGGGGAGGTGAAGCATCAGTCGCTCGTCGAAGCGCTGCCGCCGAAAGCGCTCCGGCGGCACGGAACCCATTCAACGCAGGTCGGCACCCAGCATCGAGTCGATTGCCGCAGCCAACTCGTCGAGATCCCGAACATAGATGACCCACAGCGCTTCGAGATCGACACTGTCATACGCGTGACGGATGTGATTGCCGAGGTCTGCAACGCGGCGCCACAGGATATTCGGGCCATGCTCTGCTTTCCAGCGGTCGGGAATATGACGAGCGGCCTCTCTCACGATTTCGAGGAAGCGCTCCAACGCGGCCAGCGTCGCAGGCTCCGTTCGCAGATGATCGATCGACTTGCCGGCCAGCAGGGCGCGGATATGGGCAATCGCATTCTGAATATGCCCGAGACGAGACCGGAGGCGATCATCGTTCAAAACACACGCACGAGATCGCGTTCGATCGACGAACGCAGGGCGGGAGTGAGACTTCGTTCCATCAGGACATGCGCAGCGAGCCCCGTGCGATCTTCGACCAGGTGCGCCACTCCAACCATGTCGAGCAGCGAGAACATGGCCTGATCGTCGACATCGATCAGCAGGTCCACGTCGCTGTCGGAGCGGTTGTCGCGGCGTGCCCGCGAGCCGATCAGCGCCAGAGCGCGAACGCCTTCGGCCCGAAAGTCGTTTTCCATCGAGCGTAGCGCATCGATCAAGGTTGGAAGAGGAAGGTCGCCCATAGCTCAAACTAGCATGGCGCAGCCCGAAGATCGACGGGGAGGAGGCAGATCCGAAGCACGCATCACCCCGCCGCCAGTTCTCCCGGCAGCGCGTAAGCCCATTGCGTGATCGTGCCGGCGCCGAGGCACACCACGTAATCCGACGGTTTGGCCAACCCGCGCACGATGCCGGCGAGCTGATCCGGCTGGTCGAGCGCGATCACGTGGCGGTGGCCGCGGGCCTTGATGCCGGCGACCAGGTCGTCGCGGCTCGCGCCCTCGATCGGCGCCTCGCCGGCGGCATAGACGGGCGCCACGATCACCGTATCGGCGTCGTTGAAGCAGCTCGCGAAATCGTTGAACAGCGACGCCAGCCGCGTGTAGCGGTGCGGCTGGACGACCGCGATCACCTGACCCTGTGTCGAGGCCCGAGCCGCCTTGAGCACGGCGGCGATCTCGACCGGATGATGGCCGTAATCGTCGAAGATCTGCGCGCCGTTCCACTCGCCGGTCCTGGTGAAGCGCCGCTTGACGCCGCCGAAGCCGGCCAGCGCCTTGCGCACCGTCTCTGCGCTCATGCCGAGGTTGAGCGCGACGGCGATCGCCGCGGTGGCGTTCAGCGCGTTGTGGTGTCCGGGCATGGGCATCACCAGACCGTCGATGACCTGCGCCCGGTCGCTCTTGCGGTCACGCACCAGCACGGTGAAGGTCGATCGTCCGCCCGCGAGGTCGACGTCGAGCAGCCGCACGTCCGCCTGGGGATTGACGCCGTAGGTGACGATCCGCCGGTCCTCGATCTGTCCGACCAGTTCCTGGACGGTCGGATGGTCGAGGCACATC
>CAZVMY010000510.1:0-2329 GCA_964628955.1 uncultured Methylocystis sp. | reverse complement strand
GTGGCGCTCGTGGTGAACAAGCCTGATCTCTTCCCCGACAACTGGATCTACATCCACGACCCCAGCGTGAAGGTCGGCCGTATCCAGAACTTCCGCTCCTGGTCGCCGGAAATGGTCCCCAACGATGAGGAATCCTGCCTCGGGTTCGAATACTTCTGCTTTGAGGGCGACGGCCTCTGGGAGGCGCCGGACGAGGAGCTGATCGCGCTGGCCAGACGCGAGCTGACGCAGATCGGCCTCGCAGGCGAGCACGCATGCGTCGACGGCTGCGTCGTCCGCCAGAAGAAGGCTTATCCTGTCTACGACGAAGGCTATCGCCGCAATGTCGAGACGATCCGCACCGAGCTGACCGAGCGCTTTCCCACGCTGCATCTCGTGGGGCGCAACGGCATGCACAAGTACAACAACCAGGACCACGCGATGATGACCGCCATGCTGACGGTCCGGAACATCCTGGCCGGCGAGAACCTCTACGACGTCTGGAACGTCAACGAGGACGCGGAATATCACGAGGCCGGCGACCAGGGCGTCAAGGAGGCGCTGGGCAGCGTCCGCCTCGTGCCGCAGCGCGTCAGGCAGGCTTCGTGAACGTCTCGCCTTTGGCGGTCAGGCAGTCGATCGGCGCCCTGCTGGCGCGAAAGCTCACCGATCACGGCTTTCTCGCCTTCGCTTTCCGCTACATACTCGTGAGCGCGGCCGCGCTCGCGCTGGACGTGGCCGTATTCATGACGTTTCTGGAGGCGTCGTTCTCCGCCACCGGCGCCGCGGCGGCGGGTTTTTTGGCCGGAACGCTGCTGCATTTTGGGCTCTCGACCCGGGTTCTCATCCGCCGCGACCGGCTGGCAAAATCGGACGCCCGGCTCGTGGCCGATTTCGTGTTGAGCGGCTCCGTCGGACTAGCGGTAACGGGTGCGGTCGTCTTTCTGCTCGTCGAGGTGGCCGGGTTAGCGCCGGGCCTCGCAAAGCTGATCGCGATCGCGGCGAGCTTCGTGACGGTCTTCGCCATCCGGCAGACGCTGGTGTTCCGGCACGTTCGGGCCGGATGACCGAGCACAAGCCGAGCTTGACATCGCGGTCGCTTTCCCGCATTGCAGCATCACACATCGATCTCTCGTGATCGTGCAAGCGCTGCGGTCTGGTTTCTGACGCCGGCGTCCTGTCCCGAGAATGTCGCCGTCCGACGCGCTTCCAGCGTCTCCGCCGCGCCCACATGCACGATGGGCAGCGTCGACGGCCATGTCGCGCAGCCGCGCGCCCTGTCCCCATCAAAGGTATTCACTTGACCGAACTCACTTTCGAGGCGCTGGGCGTTGCCCAGCCGCTTCTCAAGGCGCTCGCCGCCCTGAACATCACCGTGCCCACGCCCGTGCAGGCACGCTCCATCCCGCCGCTGCTCGAGGGCCGCGACATCCTCGCTCTCGCCCAGACGGGCACCGGCAAGACGGCCGCCTTCGCGCTGCCGCTGCTGCAGCGGCTCGCCGCCGAGCAGAAGCCCCTCCTGCCGCGTTCGGCGCAGGTTCTGGTGCTGGCGCCGACGCGCGAACTCGCCGTTCAGAGCGGCGAGAGCTTCCGGGCCTATGGTGCGGGGCAGCGGTTCTTCATGACGACCGTTTTCGGCGGCGTCGGCTACGGCAACCAGATCAAGGCGCTCGAGAAGGGCGTCCACGTCCTGGTGGCGACGCCCGGCCGTCTGCTCGATCTGATCGAGGGCCGCCACGTCGACCTGTCGAAGGTCTCTGCGCTCGTCCTGGACGAGGCCGACCGCAAGCTCGACATGGGTTTCGTCCGTGACGTGACGCGCATCGTCAAGCTTGTGCCCAAGGACCGGCAGTCGCTGCTGTTCTCGGCCACCATGCCGACCTCCGTCGAGGGCCTCGCGGCCAACATCCTGCGCTCGCCGGTGCGGGTCGAGGTGACCCCCGAGGTGGTGACCGTCGACAAGATCGCCCAGAGCGTCCACTTCGTCGGTCAGCAGCAGAAGCGCGGCCTGCTGGTCGATCTTCTCGCCGATCCGGCCATGAGCCGCGTGATCGTGTTCACCCGCACCAAGCATGGCGCCAACCGCGTCTCCGAGCATCTGGAAGACGCCCGGATCAGCTCGTCCGCTATCCACGGCAACAAGTCGCAGGGCGCCCGCCAGAAGGCACTCGGCGAGTTCAAGACGGGGCGGTGTCGCGTGCTGGTCGCGACCGACATCGCGGCGCGCGGCATCGACGTCCGCGAGGTCACGCATGTGATCAATTTCGAGCTGCCCCATGAACCCGAGAGCTACGTCCACCGCATCGGCCGCACCGCGCGGGCCGGCCATGACGGCATCGCGATCTCGATC
>CAZVMY010000509.1:0-2336 GCA_964628955.1 uncultured Methylocystis sp. | reverse complement strand
GCCGGCGGTGGTCGGGGCCTCGCTCGGCGGGCTCGCGGCACTGTCCGCGGCGGGACGGGGCGCGGCACCGTTTGCGGCGCTGGTCCTGGTCGACGTGACACCGCGGCTCGATCCCGCCGGCGTGGATGCGATCCAGGGCTTCATGCGCAGCCACGTGCGCGAAGGGTTTGCGAGCATCGAGGAGGCGGCCGAAGCGGTGGCGGCCTATCTGCCGCACCGGCCCCGTCCGAGATCGCTGGACGGATTGAAGCGGAACCTGCGGCCGCGAGCCGACGGGCGCTATGGCTGGCACTGGGATCCGGCGTTCCTCGATGGGCCGCGCCCGATCGGCACCGATCATGACGGCGTCGAGCGCGACCTGCTCGCGGCGGCTGCCGGGCTGCGGCTGCCGACGCTTCTGGTACGCGGCGCCTTCAGCGAGATCGTCTCGCCGGAGCTGGCCGAGGAGTTCCTGCGGCTCGCACCCCATGCCGTCTATGCCGACATCGCCAACGCTCGCCACATGGTCGCCGGCGACAGCAACGACGCCTTCACCGGCGCGATCCTCGCTTTTCTGGATCGGCTCGATCGGACGGCGTGACCCGGAAATCCCGAGTCGCTGGAATCCGTTGCGCCAGTCGGTTTGCTCGCCGTCTCAGGCACTTCATGTGATGAATCCGGTCGAACGCGACTTCAAGTTCCGATTCAGATTCCATCGTCCGAGGTTCCGATCGAGAGTCCGGATCGAGGCGGAACCTCTTGCCGAGCGGGCCGCAACAGCCGGCCCCGGGGCTCAACGCCCTCGGAACTCCGGCCGGCGCTTCGCAAGGAATGCCCGTCGCCCTTCCGCGCAATCCTCGCTGTCGAAGCAGGCATCGGCGAGCGCCTGGATGGCCGCGTCCGGCAGCCGTCCGGGCAGTCCGGCCGCGGCCTCGATGGCCCGTTTGGCCGCGGTCAGCGTCAGCGGCGCCTGCGCCGCAATCGTCGCCGCCATATCGCCGACATGGGTCGCGAGCCGTTCGACCGGCACCACCTCGCGCAGGAGGCCGATCCGCATCGCCTGCGCCGCGTCGATCCGCCGGCCCGTGAAGAAGAGGTCGCGCGCGGCTGAGGCCCCCACGACGGAGACGATGGTCGCCATGCCCGACGGCGGATAGCCGACGCCCAGCCGACCGGCCGGGATCGCGAAGACGGCATCGTCCGCCGCCACGCGCAGGTCGCAGGCGAGCGCCAGCCCCAGACCGCCCCCGATGCAATGGCCGCGGATCATCGCGATCGTCGGGTGGTCGGTCCCGGCGACCGCCTCGAACGCACGGACGTTGGCCGCCTCGTAGGCGCGACTGCCGGCCGCAGACCCGCGCGCCGTCTCGAACTCGGAGATGTCGGCGCCGGCGGAGAAGGGGCCGTCGTCCGCGCCGCGGATCACGATCGCGCGCACGGCGGGGTCCGAGTCGAGCGCGGCGATCAGGGCGGGGATCGCGTCCCACATCGCGAGATCGATCGCGTTGCGTCGGGGCGCGTTGTCGATGGCGAGCGTCGCGACCGCGCCGTCGATCGAGGCGGCGAGGCGGGGAACCGGCGATGGGAACGGTCTCGACATCGGCCTCACTCGAACCTTCGCGTTTGCGCTTTGCACTTCAAGCCATCCGCGACTATCTCTGCGCCAACGCGTCAGCAAGGCGGGAGCGCAGGATGTCCCAGGCCCAGATGCCCCAGCGGCAGTGGAACCAGCGCAAGGCGCTGACGAGCGTCGATCCGGTCTGGAGCCGGGTGCGCACGGAGGCGGAAGCGCTGCTCGAGGCGGAAGCCGCGCTCTCGGGCCTCGTCCTCGCGACCGTCCTCAATCAGCCTAGCCTCGAACACGCCGTGGCGCACCGCGTCGCTGAGCGGCTCGACCATCGCGACGTGCCGGCCGAACTGATCCGCCAGCTGTTCCGGCAGGCGCTGGACGACGATCTGTCGATCGGTCACGCCTTCCGCGCCGATATGGCTGCGGTTCTCGACCGGGATCCCGCCTGCAGCCGCCTGATCGAGCCGCTGCTCTTCTTCAAAGGCTTCCATGCGATCCAGACGCACCGGCTCGCCCATTGGCTCTGGGCGAAGGGGCGTCGCGACGTCGCGCTCTATCTGCAGAGCCGCTCGTCTGCGATCTTCCAGACCGACATCAACCCCGCGGCGCAGATCGGCCGCGGCATCTTCCTGGATCATGCGACCGGTCTCGTCGTCGGCTCGACCGCCGTCATCGAGGACGACGTGTCCATCCTGCAGGACGTGACCCTGGGCGGGACCGGCAAGGAAACCGGCGACCGGCATCCGAAGATCCGCTACGGCGTGCTGATCGGCGCCGGCGCCAAGAT
>CAZVMY010000508.1:0-2336 GCA_964628955.1 uncultured Methylocystis sp. | reverse complement strand
GCCGGCGGTGCCGTCGGCTACGTCTGGATGGGCGTTCTCTTCCTCGAGCTGTTCTGGATCGCCGAGCGGCACCGGAAGGCAGGGTACGGCTCCAGGCTCATCGGGGCCTTCGAGCAGGCGGGACGCGAGGCAGGTGCGCGGCGCGCGTATCTGGACACGTTCAGCTTCCAGGCTCCCGAGTTCTACCGCAAGCTCGGCTATCGCGATGTCGGGCAGATCGACGGTTACGATCACGGCGCCACGCGACACTGGCTGACGAAGGCGTTGTGACGCGGTTCCGTTGACGATGTGGCTGCATGTGGCTATTTTTTGCCGATGGGAACCGTCTCGATCCGCGAAGCGAAGAACAGGCTCACCGAACTCACGCGCCGGGTCGAGGCCGGCGAGCGCATGACCATCACCCGGCACGGCAAGCCCGTTGCCGACCTGGTACCCCACGCACCGGGGAGAGGCGGCATCGACTGGGAAGCCGGTGACGCCTATCTGAAGGAACGGGGATTGGAGCGGCCGGTGTTCTGGATCGCGGACGACTTCGATGACCCGCTTCCCGAGGATTTCCTGATTACGCCGATCACCTATCCCGACGAAAGGTGAAGCTGCTGCTGGACACCCAGATCGTGCTGTGGACACTGGCGACCACTCTTCCGTTGAGGCACCCACGATTGGCGGGGGTCTTGCGTTCGGCGGACAACCAATCTCACGTCAGCGTCGTGTCGCTCTGGGAGATCGCCATCAAGACGAGGCTTGGCAAGCTGAGGACGACGTCTCCCGTCGAGAGTCTGCCGTCACTCTTGGCGGCCCATGACGTCAAGGTGCTTGCTCTGGAGGCTGGTCACGCCCTCACCAACCCGAAGCCATCTCCGTCGACGCGTGATCCGTTCGACCGTGTCCTGGTCGCGATCGCTCAGGTCGAGGGCATGCGCTTGGTCACGACGGACCGGGCGCTGCTGGATCATCCGGTGGCCTATCGCTGAAATGCCTCTGCAAGCGAGCGAACCATGATGTCCAACCGCAAGCCCGGCCAGCCGGCGCCAGCGCCGACCGAGCCGTTCAAACGGGCGATTGCCGGCTGCATGCGCGCGCTCGCGCGCTCGCCCGACCTCGAAGTCACGTTCGCACCGGAGCGGCCGAACCTGGTCGGCGTCGGCCCGGGCGCCAAGGCGCGGCTGCCCGAGCCGCCGCGCAAGATGAACGCGGCCGATGCCGCGATCGTGCGCGGCCATTCGGATGCGATGGCGCTCCGCCTGGCCTTGCATGACGGCACGGTGCATCGCCGCATGGCGCCCGAAGCCCAGGCGGCGCGCGCGGTGTTCGACGCGGTCGAGCAGGCGCGCGTCGAGGCGATCGGTTCGCGGCGGATGGTCGGCGTCGCCGGCAACCTCGGCGCCATGCTCGAGGACCGCTACCACCGCGGCAACTATGCCGAGATCACCGACCGCGCCGATGCGCCGATGGAGGACGCCCTCGCCATGATGGTGCGCGAGCGTCTGACGGGACAGGCGCCGCCCAGGGCCGCCCGCAAGCTCGTCGAACTGTGGCGCGATCATGTCGAGGAACGCGCCGGCAAGGACCTCGACCGGCTGGCCGGCTCGATCGACGACCAGCGCCGCTTCGCGCGCGCCGTGCAGAACCTGCTCGCCTCCCTCGACATGGCCGAGCAGTCGAATTTCGACGACGACGAGGATTCGGCCGACGATCAGAACGACCAGGACGACGACCAGCAGGACGGCGACGGCGAGGCCGAGGAGGATCAGTCCTCCGACGGGCTGGAGATGCAGGAGAGCGACGAGGCACGCGAGGACCTGCAGGAAGGCGCGATGGAGGCCGCCGACGCGCCCCCCGGCGAGATGCCGGACGACATGGAGGACGGCGACTCGGAGGAGCCAGCCGAAGCGAAGCGTCCGCCGCCCCAGGGCGGCCATGAGCGTCTTCCCCCCGACTACAAGGCGTTCGTCACCAAATTCGACGAGGCGATCGCTGCCGAGGACCTCTGCGACGCCGAGGAACTCGAGCGGCTTAGGGCCTATCTCGACAAGCAGCTGTCGCATCTCCAGGGGGTCGTCGGCCGGCTCGCGAACCGGTTGCAGCGCCGGCTGCTCGCACAGCAGAACCGCTCGTGGGAGTTCGATCTGGAGGAAGGCTATCTCGATCCAGCACGCCTGCCGCGCATCGTGATCGACCAGTTCCAGCCACTCTCGTTCAAGCGCGAGAAGGACACCAACTTCCGGGACACGGTCGTGACCCTGCTGCTGGACAACTCCGGCTCGATGCGGGGAAGACCGATCACGGTCGCCGCGACCTGCGCCGACATCCTGGCGCGGACGCTGGAGCGCTGC
>CAZVMY010000507.1:0-2337 GCA_964628955.1 uncultured Methylocystis sp. | reverse complement strand
GCGCAAGGTGCCGGTCGCGGACGCGCGCGAGAAGATCCAGCTCATGCTGACCGAGCTCGAGCAGCTCACCGGCAAGAAGCCGATCATCTACACCGACATCACCTTCCATCAGGAGGTGCTGGAGGGGCAGTTCAACGACTATCCGTACTGGATCCGGTCGACGGCCGCGAAGCCCGAGGAGCGCTACAACGACCGGCGCTGGGCGTTCTGGCAGTACACCACGACGGGCCGTGTGCCGGGCATCGCGGGCGACGTCGACCGTAACGCCTTCTTTGGCACGGACGAGCAGTTCCAGCTCTGGCTCGCGGGCAATTTCGACATCGGGACGCGACAGTACGGCAATCCCGCACGCCAGCCGGCGTCGCCCCAGCCCGTGCCCGCCGGGCCGCCGCCCCAATCGCCGGCTGTGGTCGCAGCGGTGCCCGCTGCTCCTCCGGCTCCCGCGGCCGAGCAGGCGGCCGAGTGAGCGGCCGGCATTAACGCTGGTTCGACTTTTCATCGAATGCGCGACGATCCGGTAAGCGGCGATTAACCCCCCTGGCCGCATCGAGGGGTGGATCAAACGAGGCGATCCCCCTGATGTCGCTCGCTTTCCTCCGCCGCTGCGCGGTGCCGGTCCTGCTCGTCCTGATGGTCTCGCCGGGCACGGGAGCGCAGGCCCGCAGCCTGCGCAAGGGCGATGCCGACCCGCATGCCGGCGTCGCCAGCGCTCATCGCTACCCGATCCACGGCATCGACGTCTCGCGCTGGCAGGGCGAGATCGATTGGGCGCTGGCGAAGCGCGCCGGCACACGCTTCGCCTTCATCAAGGCGACCGAGGGCGGCGACCACCTCGATCCGAATTTTCGCCGCAATTGGGCGGGTGCTAAGGCTGCCGGCGTGGCGCGCGGCGCGTATCATTTCGTCTACTGGTGCCGTCCGGCGAAGGATCAGGCGCGCTGGTTCCGCCGCCATATTCCCCGGGATGCGGATGCGCTGCCGCCGGTCCTCGATCTCGAATGGAACGGTCATTCCGAGCGCTGCGCCAGGAAGGTGCCGCGCGAGGCGGCGCTGGAAAAAATCCGGCTGATGCTGAAGGCTCTCGAGGCGCATACCGGCAGAAAGCCGATCATCTACACCGACATCACGTTTCACGAGGACGTGATGGAGGGCGAATTTCACGACTATCCGTTCTGGATCCGCTCGACGGCGGCGCGGCCCGAGAAGCGCTACGACCAGCGGCCCTGGGAGTTCTGGCAGTTCACCACCACAGGCCGCGTGCCGGGGATCACGGGCGACGTGGACCGCAATGCCTTTTTCGGGACCGAGAAGGAATTTCAGGCCTGGCGTGAAGGGCGCTTCGACATCGGCACGCGCCGTTGGGTGTCGCCCGCGGGCCCGACGGTCGCCGGCCAAACGCCATCCGGCAGGGTGCGCTGGCGCTTGCCGTCCGCGACACGGACGGCGGCCGGGCTGTTCTAGGCGCGCGTCATAACAGGCGGAACCAGCGCGGCACGGCGGCGCGGTAGGCCTCGTATTCTGCGCCGAACCGCGCCGCGAGATAGGGTTCCTCGCGCAGGATCGCGAGGCGCGTCACCAGCACGACGGCTCCGATGGTCGCGAGCACCATCCACAGATTGGCCGTGAGAAAGCCGAGGCCGAGCAGGATGAGCGTGAAGGCGAGATACATCGGGTTGCGGGTCCGGGCATAGATGCCGGTCGTGACGAGGCTCTTCGTCGGCCGGTTCGGCGGGATCGGCGTGCCGGCGCGCCGGAAGCCCAGCGTCGCGGACCACAGCAGCATGCCGCCGAAGACGACGCAGCCGAGCCCGGCCGCTGAAAACAGATAGCCGGGCAGCCCACGCGACATCAGCCCCGGCGTGATCGACACCGCCTGGTGCAGCAGGAACGACGCCGCGAGCGCAGCCAGATAGATGACCGGCGGCCAGGGAAATGGACTGGATGCCGTTGCGTCATCCTGCATCGTCGCCTCCGCTTGCCGGTGCCGCATGGCCGCCGCATAAGGAGCAGCATTGCCGGAGGTTCCGATGCTTGCCAATGCGCCGCGTGATTTCAACTTCGATCTCGGCGAAACCGCCGACGCGATCCGCGAATCCGTGCGTGATTTCGCGCAGGCGACGATCGCGCCGCGGGCCGGGGAGATCGACCGTAGCAACACCTTTCCGCGCGACCTCTGGCCGCAAATGGGCGCGCTGGGTCTTCACGGCATCACGGTCGAGGAGGACTGGGGTGGCTCGGGGCTGGGATACCTCGAACATTGCGTCGCGATGGAGGAGGTCTCCCGCGCCAGCGCCTCGGTCGGCTTGAGTTACGGCGCGCACTCGAACCTCTGCGTCA
>CAZVMY010000506.1:0-2337 GCA_964628955.1 uncultured Methylocystis sp. | reverse complement strand
CGATGTCGTCGAGGCGCATCGCCCGGTCTCCCCTAAGCGCCCTGCGATGCTAGCAGGTCGCCCACGGAGATAGAACGCCTGATCGCAGGCAGAAGTTCGGCAGCGCCGCGCGTCAGGCTGCGTTCAGGCGCACACAGTTGCGGCCGGATTCCTTCGCCTCGTAGAGCGCGTGGTCGGCGCGTTCGAGCACTGAATCGACCACGACGTCGTCAGCGTTCAGCGTCGCGATTCCGCCGCTGACCGAGACGCCGCGCCCGTCGAGTTCGGGGAAATGCACCTTGCTGACGATCATGCGGAGCCATTCGGCTTTCGCAAAGGCGTCCTGCGTGCTGGAGCCGGGCAGCAGGATCGCGAATTCCTCACCACCCAGCCGCGCTGCCAGGGCTTCGGGCTCGAGCAGACCGGCCAGGAGCTTGGCGATCTCCTTGATCACCTTGTCGCCGACCGGATGACCATAGGTGTCGTTGATGCTCTTGAAGCGATCGATGTCGAACAGCAGAAGGCAGAGCGGCGTCTTCGTCTCGCGCGCCCGCCGGATGTCGCCGTGGGCGCGCTCGAAGAAGGCGCGCCGGTTCGGCAGCGACGTGAGCGGATCGGTCTGGGCGAGCTGCTCCTGCTGGCGCAACAGGCGCTCGAGCCGGACCGTGACGGTCTGGACGGACGCCATCAGTTCGCCCGCCTCGTCGTCGAAATGGGCGGGCAGCTTCGGCAGCGTGCGATCGTCGACGTAGGCGCGCAGGGCCTGACTGGCGAGGGTCACGGGACGTAGCGCCCGGCTGACGCCGAACAACGTCACGAGCATGCCGAACAGGGTCGCCATCAGGATCAGCCCGAGGCCCGGGAGCTGGCTCTCCAGGCTGCCGTCCTGGCCGGACATGACGTAGAGCACGGCGGCGACGAGCGGCAGGTGGGTGCCGATGAAGCACAGGCAGATCAACCGGACGACGTAGCTGCGTCCGGCGGGTATCCGCTGGAGGAAGCGATAGACGCTGAGGTCGTTCAGAACGTCCGAAGCAATCATTCTGCACCCGTGTACCTTGGATGCGAGACTAGAAGGCCAATCTTACCGACTCATTGCCCGATCGCTTCAAATGAATCCGGGTTGCCGGGATCGCTCCAATCCGAGCGGAGGAGTCGGTGATATGATTAATCCTGCCGCGCCGGCGCGGCCCGGATTCTGGCGTCGAGCGCAAGAAAGTCACGCCACGCAAGCCGCTTGTGGGCGGGCTGCCGCAGCAGATAGGCCGGATGCAGGGTCGGCAGCGCGCCGATCGTCCGCGAGCCCGCCGCGTAGTCGCACCAGCGGCCGCGCAGCCGCAGGATTCCGTCCTTGACGCCGAGCAGGGCCTGGGCCGACGGGCCGCCGAGACAGACGAGGACGTCGGGCCGGGCGAGGTCGATCTGCCGGGCGATGAACGGGAGGCAGATCGCGGTTTCGAGCGGCGTCGGGGTGCGGTTGCCCGGCGGCCGCCACGGGACGACGTTGGCGATGTAGACGCTCGTGCGGTCGAGACCGATCGCTGCGAGCATGCGGTCGAGCAACTGGCCGGAGCGCCCGACGAAAGGTTCGCCGTGCTCGTCCTCCTCGCGTCCGGGGGCCTCGCCGACGAGCATCACACGGGAGCCGGGCGTCCCGGAGGCGAACGCGAGACGGGTCGCGGTGTGTTTCAACGTGCAGCCGTCGAACGCATCGAGGAGCGCCCGCAGCTCGTCGAGGGTCCGGGCCGATGCAGCGCGCGCACGCGCATCCTGCACGGCCTCTTCCGGGGTGACCGGCGCGCGGGGCTCGGCCAGCCCGATGGATGTGGCCGGCACAACGACCGGACGCGCCGGCGACCCGGCGAGGGGGGAAGCAAGGGGGCCAGCTAGCGGATCTGATGACTGCTCGGCGAAACGATCGTGCGGTCGTTCGTCGAGCGCGAGGTCGATTCCTGCTGCCGCGTACCACTCGATGAGCGCGAGGACGGCCTCTTGATCGGCGTGGGGCAATGGAGCGTCCGTCTTGGCAGGCCAGTTCCGGGCAGCTTCCCCGGGCAAGCCATGCGGCAACCTACCGCGCGCCGGGGCGTGATGCGAGATGCAGTTTGCCCCGGGGCGCGGACAGTTTATGGCTGATCCAAACACGCCCGACGAAGGACCCGGCCCGATGTCCGCGCTTCGCCAAACCGAGAATCCCGATCTGCCGCCACGGGAGAGCATGGAGTACGACGTCGTGATCGTCGGCGGCGGGCCGGCCGGCCTCGCCGCCGCGATCCGGCTGAGTCAGAAGGCCGCCGAGAGCGGCCACGAACTCAGTTTGTGCCTGATAGAGAAGGGCTAGTAAATCCGAGCCCACAT
>CAZVMY010000505.1:0-2339 GCA_964628955.1 uncultured Methylocystis sp. | reverse complement strand
GGACACGGGCTCTCCCGCATCCCCAGCTATCTCGCCATGCTGAAGAGTGGAAAGGCGAACGGGCGCGCCGTCCCCACCGCGCGGCGCACGGCGCCGGGCGTGATCGCCGTCGATGCGGGTGACGGCTTCGCCTATCCCGCGATCGATCTCGCGATCCGCGAACTCGTGCCGGCCACACGGACGCAGGGCATCGCCGTTGCCGCGATCCGCCGCTCGAATCACTGCGGCGCGGCGGGGCTCCACGTCGAGCGGCTGGCCGCGGAGGGGCTCGTAGCGCTGTTCTTCGCCAATGCGCCGGCCTCGATCGCCCCCTGGGGCGGCAAGCGCGCGGTGTTCGGCACCAACCCGATCGCCTTCGCGGCGCCGCTCGTCGGCCGGGCGCCGGTCGTGATCGACCTGTCGGTCTCCAAGGTCGCGCGCGGCAACATCATGGCGGCGAAGCAGCAGGGGAAGTCCATTCCCGAGGGCTGGGCGCTGGATGCCGACGGCAATCCGACGACCGATGCGGCGAAGGGGCTAGACGGAACCATGCTGCCCCTCGGCGATGCGAAAGGCGCGTCACTCGCCTTCATGGTCGAGGCGCTGTCGGCAGCGGTCGTCGGCGCCAACCTCGCCTTCGAGGCCTCGTCCTTCTTCGACGGTCTCGGGCCATCGCCCGGCACCGGCCAGATGATGGTCGCCCTCGACCCGGCCGCCTTCGGTCACGACCGCTTCGACGAGCGCATGGCGACGCTGGCCGTGGCGATCGAGAGCCAGCCGGGCGCCCGCCTCTCCGGCGTGCGGAGACTGGACCTGCGCGCCGCCGCGGCGCGGGACGGTCTGGGCGTTCCGGCGCAACTCGACGCGCAGATAGCGGCCGCCATGGCGGCCTGATCCTCGCGTTCAGGAGCGTCGTGCATCCTCGAGGACCATGCGGGCGCCCTTGTCCGCAATCATGATCGTCGGGGTGTTCGTGTTGCCGGACGTGATCGTGGGCATCACCGAAGCGTCGATGACGCGCAGACCATCGACGCCGATGACGCGCAAGCGCCCGTCGACGACGGCCATGGGGTCGGACGGCAGGCCCATCTTGGCCGTTCCGACCGGGTGAAAGATCGTCGTGCCGATATCGCCCGCTGCTTTCGCGAGCGTGTCGGGGTCGTCGCCGACCGAAGGGCCGGGCAGATGCTCGACGGGGCGATAGCGCTGCAGCGACGGCTGACCCATCAGGCGTCGCGTGACCCTGATCGCGTCGGCCGCGACCATCCGGTCTTCGTCCGTGGAGAGATAGCCCGGCGCGATCAACGGTCTGTCGGTCGGATCCGCCGACCGCAGCCGGATTTCGCCGCGCGATGTCGGGCGCAGGTTGCAGGCGCTGACCGTAACCGCCGGAAAGCGGTGAAGGGGCTCGCCAAACCGGTCCAGCGAGAGCGGCTGGACGTGAAACTGAATGTTCGCGCGCTCGTGGTCCGATGACGAGCGGGTGAAAATGCCGAGCTGCGACGGCGCCATGGTGAGCGGACCGCGCTGAAACAGCGCGAATTCTATGCCCATCAGCGCACGGCGGAACAGGTTGTGATAGGTCTCGTTGAGGGTCCGGACGCCTTCGACCTTGTAGATCGCGCGCTGCTGCAGGTGATCCTGCAGGTTGCGGCCGACGCCGGGACTGATCGCGATCGGCAAAATGCCGTGCTCGGCCAGCCGCTCGGCCGGGCCGATGCCCGAGAGCTGCAGAAGCTGGACCGAGCCGATCGACCCGGCCGCCAGAATCACTTCGCCCCTTGCGCGCGCCTCAACAACCCGCCCGCCGCGCCGGTATCTCACGCCGGCGGCACGCTTCTCCGCGAACAGAACGCTCTCGACCAGCACGTTGGTCTCCAGACGCAGGTTCGGCCGACCGAGCACCGGCTTCAGAAACCCTCTCGCTGCAGACCAGCGCAGACCGCGCTTCTGGTTGACGTGGAAATAGCCGACGCCCGTGTTGTCGCCGGTGTTGAAATCAGCCGTATGCGGCACACCCATGTCCGCCGCAGCCCGGCCGATCGCGTCGAGGACTTCCCACGAGAGGCGGGGCTCCTCCACGCGCCACTCCCCGCCCGCACCGTGATGCTCGGTTTCGCCCATGAAATGGTCGTCGAGCCGCCGGAAGACCGGGAGCACGTCATCCCAACCCCAACCGGCGAGGCCGAGCTGTCGCCAATGGTCGTAATCGGCCGCCTGGCCGCGCATCGAGATCATCGCGTTGATCGCCGAACTGCCACCGATCACCTTGCCGCGCGGATATTTCAGCGAGCGGCCGTTGAGCCCGGGTTCGGGCTCGGTCTCGAACATCCAGTCCGACCGCGGATTGCCGATCGCGA
>CAZVMY010000504.1:0-2364 GCA_964628955.1 uncultured Methylocystis sp. | reverse complement strand
TGCCGAAGAAGCCGGCGAAAAGCCCGACGTGCTGGTGGTAAGCCGCGATCCCCTTCTTCATGCAGCATGTGCCATGATAGCGCGCACGAGCGTTGCGGCCGTGGACGGGGACGTGGCAGCGCTCCTTCGAAGCCTACCGGACCCCACCGCGGTCCTGGTGCTTGATGGAAGGATGAGCCTGGACCCCGCTGCGATCGAGGCGCTGCTGACAGGCGTACCCGGACGATCTTCCAGACGACCTGCGGTTCTGGTCGTCGACGAGATTTTGAACGGACTGCCTTCGTCCCAAGTTCGGCGGACCTTCAGCTCGGCTGTCGGTCGGCCTTTCCAGGCGGCGGAACTGGCGGCGGCCTGCCGAGCGGCATTGATCCTGCCGAATGCTCAGATGAACGCGCAAGAATCGGACAAGATCGCGACCGAGCCGGCAGTGCGACCCCTCGACGTGCTCGTGGCCGAAGACAACGCGACCAATCAAATCGTCATTCGCAAGATTCTGGAGCTGGTCGGCCACCGGGTAACCGTCGTTCGCGATGGCGAAGGCGCTCTCGACCACCTGCGCGAAGGCCGGTTCGACGTGGTCCTGATGGACGTCAACATGCCCAGAATGAACGGCATCGAGGCCACGAAACTCTATCGCTTTGCGTCACTGGGTCGACCGAGAGTTCCGATCGTCGCACTGACGGC
The DNA here is from genome assembly GCA_964628955.1 of uncultured Methylocystis sp. Classification (GTDB taxonomy): domain Bacteria; phylum Pseudomonadota; class Alphaproteobacteria; order Rhizobiales; family Beijerinckiaceae; genus CAZVMY01. The sequence goes on along the minus strand of CAZVMY010000504.1, from coordinate 1,680 downwards.
CGACGCGTCCGCCGAGACGAGCGCCCGCTGCCTGGATGCCGGCATGTCAGCCTGTGCTCGCAAACCGATCGAGGCTCGGGCATTGCTCAGAATCATCGACGAGGTCACGGGACAAGACATGACGGTCCGAAGCCGGGTGCCGGATCAGCAGGCGGATGCGCTCACGGTCTCTACGACGAACACTGCGACCGACGCCAACGATCTGCCGCTCTGCTACGATACCGTCTTCGAACTCGAACGGCTCGGAGGCCGCGGCTTCGTCGTGCAGCTCTTCAACCAGTTCTTCAAGGACGTCGAAAAGGCCGAAGCGGCGCTCCTCGAAGCCGTCGCGGCGCACGACGTTGCGGCATTCCAGGACCAGGCGCATTCCTTGCGCAGCGCCGCTGGCAACGTCGGGCTGTCGAGCATCTATGCGCTCTGCCTCTCGTGGCGTGAGATCTCACCACGACAGCTGTCGCGGGATGGCGAACTGCTGGTGGAGAGACTGCGGCTGGCGGTCGAGACCGCGCGGCCGCATTACGATCAATATTGTGCCATGCAGCCGCTCCCGAGGGCGAGCTAGGTCGTCGTTACATCCCGCTGCGATCGCGCAACCGCCCTTGGGCGGACCATCCGTCGTCCCTGCGCGTTCTGAAGATGCTCCATGCGCCTCAGATCGGCAGGTCGAAGCTGCATCGCGTTCTCCACCCAAATGTCGGCGATGTCGCGCAGTTCCTCGATCGTCACGGGATGCACGCGTTGCCTTACCCGGAACAGAGCCTCGCGAACGGCATGGCCGCGGCCATGCTTACCGATGTAGTCGCGGACGGCCTGCTCTCCCTTGCCGTCATCGACCAGGATGTCCACCACCCCCAGGTCGTGGAGTTCCTCAGCCGAATACAGTTTGCCGCTGGTAATGATCCGTTCCGCGCGAACCGCGCCGATCCGGCGGGTCAGAAGGCTGTAGGCACCCATTCCCGGAAACGAATTGAACAGAATTTCGGGCAGGCCAAGCTTCGCGCCGCGCTCCGCGACCAGTACGTGGCCGGAAAGCGCACATTCGAAACCACCTCCCAGCGCGTCCCCCTGAACGAGAGCGATCGAGACCGCACCCGCGTCAAAACCGACCGCGCCGCGGTAGATCGCATCGACGCAATCATACGCGTAGAAGCGGAGCGCATCGGGATCACGCGCACGGATTCGACTCGCAAAATAGGCTAGATCGCCGCCCATGTTGAAGATGCCGGGCATGCGGGACCCCTGAACATAATAGAGAACCGGTCTTTCCTCTCCCGGAGAGCACGCCCGCGCCGCGGCGCGCATGGCGCCGTGCAGGTCGTGCAGTTCCCGAAGGAGCGATGGGGTGAAGCTCGGCGGGCCGTTCGGCCTCATGTAACACCAGAGCGTTTTGGTTATGGGATCGACGGTAACGTCGATCTCCTTGAATTCAGCGGTCAGAAGCGCCAAGCCGGGCGGAAGAGTCTTGGCCTCGGCTGAAACTGTTCCTAGAGCTGGAAATTGCTCATCATACGAGGCGCTGTTCGAGCCACGAAATTTTACTACAGGATCGTACCGCATTCCAAAACTTGTCCCAAAATGCAAAAATAGACTTGAGAAACCTATTCGCGGTTGGCCGGGGTCTTCGTGGCAAAAGTTAACGCAACCTTAACGGATGAAAACAGATACCACATGTTAAGGTTA
>CAZVMY010000503.1:281-2375 GCA_964628955.1 uncultured Methylocystis sp. | reverse complement strand
CGAATTCTTCCGGAACCCGCAGCACGAGCGCACGCAGTTGTTCCTCAGCCAGATCCTCCACTGAGGCATGGCCTCCACGTCAATCCGGGATTTCGCAAAGCGAAAGGCCCGGAACCCATGACCACGGGTTTCCGAATGGCGCCCTCTGCGACCGAGCGCTTATCCAGGCCGCGAAACCGGTGAGCGTGGTGGTCATGGGTTCCGGGCTGGGCTGCGCGGCCCCGGAATGACGGGGAAGGTCAGCCGCCGCCGACGGCGAGTGGCAGGTCTTCGCGGGAGCCCCATTCGGCCCAGGCTCCGTCGTAGAGTGCCCGCGCGGGCGCGCCCGCGACTTCCAGCCCGAGTGAGAGGATCGCGGCCGAGACGCCTGATCCGCAGGACGTGATTACGGCCCGGTCGAGATCGACGCCCGCGGCCTCGAATGCGGCGCGAATCTCGTCGACCGGACGCAACCGGCCGTCGGCGAGCAGGTCGGTGAAGGGCAGGTTGAAGCTGCCGGGCATATGACCGGCCCGCACGCCGGGCCTCGGCTCCGGTGCCTCACCGCGGAAACGATCGGCAGGGCGCGCGTCGACCACCTGCGCCTCTCCATCGATCAGCGCCTCGCGGACGAGAACGTGGTCGGCGATCACGCTCGGGTCGAAGTTCGCGCGGAACCTCCTGGGCTCCGGCGTCTCGCGCCTGTCGGTCACCGGTAGGCCCTCGGCCAGCCACTTGGGCAGGCCGCCATCGAGGATGCGAACGTCGCTCGCGCCGAAGACCTGGAACGTCCAGCGCACCCGTGGTGCCGCGAACAGCCCGGCCCCGTCGTAGACGACGATGGTCATGTCCTCGGAAATCCCCATCGCACCCGCCGCGGCCTCGAACTGTGCCGTCGGCGGCAGCATGTGCGGCAGATCGCTCGACCGGTCCCGCACCGCATCGATGTCGAAATGAACGGCGCCGGGAATGTGCCGGGAGACGTACTCCGCCTTGCCGTCACGACCCGCGGTCGGCAGATACCACGACGCATCTACGATCGCGATCGACGGGTCGCCGAGCCGGGCCGCGAGCCAGTCCGTCCTCACGAAAATGCGGTCAAACGACATGGACGACCCCTCCTGCGCTCACGTGTGGCGTCGTGTGCGCAATAGCACACCGGACCGGAGTGCGGGGTGGAATATGCGGAACATCAGATCGCTGGAGAGAGCCATGGGCATCCATCACGAGAATATCCTGCCGACCTTCGTCTTCGCTGGCTGGCTCCTCACCCTCGTGGTGCTCCTCAGCCGCGCGATGTGATCGCGGCGAGCGCTGCGGCTCCCGAAAGCGGCTCCTGCGCCAGGCCGAGGAAGTCCGCCTCGCGGACGATGGCGCGCTCGAGAAGGTCGGTATAGCTGGCGCGTGAGACTTCGATCGCGCCGAAACGGATCAGATGCTCGGTGACGAACTGGGTGTCGAGCAGCAGGAATCCCGCAAGGCGCAGCCTTGCGACGAGATGGACGAGCGCCACCTTCGACGCATCCCGTGTGCGGTGGAACATGCTCTCCCCGAAGAACGCCGCACCCAGCTGGATTCCGTAGAGGCCGCCGACCAGCCTCCCGTCCAGCCAGACCTCGACCGTGTGGCATTGGCCCCGTTCGAACAGCTCGGCGCAGAGCTGGCGGATCCGGCGATTGATCCAGGTGGTCTCGCGTCCAGCCGCAGGCGCTGCGCAGCCGGCGATCACGCCGTCGAAATCCCGGTTGACCGTGACCGCGAACCGATCGCTGCGGACCAGCTTGGCGAGGCTGTGCGAGACCTGGAAGCCGTCCAGGGGTAGGATTCCGCGGCGGCGCGGCTGGATCCAGTGCAAGGTGGGATCGTCGGCGCTTTCCGCCATCGGGAAAATGCCGCAAGCATAGGCTTTCAGCAGAACGTCCGGCGTGATCGCAAGAGCTTCGCTGTTCCGTCGCGCCATGACAGACCCTCGCTCTTCGCTTCGGACGACGCCTTCAGGCTGCGGCTTCGCCGAGCCCGGTCTTGAGAAACGTCTCCAGCCAGTGGATGTCGTAGACCCCGTTCTGGATGTCCGGCGTGCGGACCAGCGTCCGGAATAATGGCAGGGTCGTATCG
>CAZVMY010000503.1:0-271 GCA_964628955.1 uncultured Methylocystis sp. | reverse complement strand
GCGGCGCAGCCGCATGAGACACTCGGTCCTGGTCCGGCCATGCACGATCAGCTTCCCGACCAGCGAATCGTAGTTCGGCGGGATCGTGTAACCGTGATAGACGGCAGAATCGACCCGTACCCCCAGCCCGCCGGGCGGATGGTAATGCAGGATGGTGCCGGGCGAGGGCCGGAACGTGGCGGCGTGTTCGGCATTGACGCGGCACTCGATCGCATGTCCCTCGATCGCCACGTCCTGCTGACGCAGGGACAGGCCGGCGCCGGCGGCGACC
>CAZVMY010000502.1:0-2379 GCA_964628955.1 uncultured Methylocystis sp. | reverse complement strand
CGGCGAAGGCGTTGGGAGAGAAGATCATCACGAAGTTGATGCCGAGCGTCTGCCACTCGACCGTGCGGGTGTTCGCGATCCGGGCCGTCACGTTTCGTCCGAGCACGTTGACGACGATGCGGTCGCCGACCTCGAGGCCGAGGCCGTCCGCCACCTCGCGCGTGAACGAGACGAGCGGTTCGCCGCGGTAGTCCTTCGGCCACCATTCGCCGTTGACGATCCGGCTGTCGGGCGGCAGCGCCTCGGCATAGGTGATGCCGCGGTCGCCCTCCAGCACCCAGGAGACGTTCTCGCCCGCCTTGATCTGATCGGCCGCCACGCCCTTCAGGCTGACGATGCGCCCGCGCATCATCGGCACGTGTTCGAGCCGCGCGTCACCGGTCCGCGCGGCGACGAATTCGGTGAAGCGGCCGAGTTCGCCGTTGGGGATGTCGACGAAGAAGAAGCTCGGCGCCCGGTCCGGCAGCGTCCGGGAGAGCTGCTGCCGGATGTTGGCGTCGATCAGTGCCAGCGCAACCAGCAGCGTCAGCCCCAGCCCCAGCGACAGCACGACGGAGGGCGTGAGCGAGCCCGGTCGATGGATGTTCACCAGCGCCAGCCGCGCCTCGGTCCGCCGCGGTCGCGGAAGACGCCGCGCGAGCGCCATGATGCCGGTCGCGACCAGCCGGAGCAGGACGAAGGCGCCCGCGGCCGAGGCCGCATAGATGAGCGCGATCCGGCGGTCCCAGGCGAAGAGGATCGCCACCGCGGCGAGGCCGAGAACGGCGAGCGCGACGGCGAGAACGTAGCCGCGCCGCGGCATGCCGCCGTCGTCGCCCGCATCGCGGAACAGCGCCGAGACCGGGACGTCGTGAGCCTTTCCCAACGGCCAGATCGCGAAGGCGAAGGCGGTCAGAAGCCCGTAGAGCACACCGATCGCGAGTTCGCCCGGATAGATCGAGGGCGAGAGCGGAAACGGCAGGAGCGAGCCCACCGTCCAGGCGAGGGCGAACGGCAGCAGCGCGCCGCCGACGAGGCCGACCCCGATCCCGATCAGCGCCAGCAGCGTGACCTCGGCCAGAGCCATGGCAAAGACGAAACCGCCCGTCGCGCCGAGACTTTTCATCGTCGCGAGGACGAGGCGCTTGCGATCGACGAAGGCACGGGTGGCGTTCGCCACGCCGACCCCGCCGACGACGAGCGCGGTCAGCCCCACCAGCGTCAGGAACTGCGTGAAGCGCTCGAGATTGCGCGAGAACTGCGGCGAGGCATTCGTCCGGTTCCGCACCTCCCACCCCGCATCCGGGAACCGGATTCGGGCTTCCCGCGCCAGGACGTCCAGCCGCCGGTCGTCGGCGTCGGCTGCCGGCAGCGTCAGCCGGTAGCTCCAGCGCACGAGCGTGCCGGGCTGCAGCAATCCGGTCGCCTTCAGCGCATCCAGCGACAAGATCAGCCGCGGGCCGAAGCCGATGCCGCCGGCGAGCTTGTCGGGTTCGGTGGTCAGTTCCGCGCGCAACTCGATGGGCAGCGCGCCAATCGTCACCCGGGCGCCCGGCCGGAGGCCTAGGCGCGCGAACAGCACCGGATCCGCCACGGCTCCGTAAACGCCGTTGCGCAGCGCCAGAAGGGCATCGATATCGCCTTCGGGAGCCGTCGTCAGTGCGCCGTGGCGCGGATATTCGGTGTCGACGGCCTTGGCTTCGACCAGCACCGCATCACCGGCCGGCGTTCGCGCCATGGCGCGGATCAGCGCGGCGGTGTCGACGCTCCCCCGGCTCGCCAGCCACTGCCGCTCCGCATCGGTCGCCTCGCGATGGATCAGCGTGAAGGCGAGATCGGCGCCCAGAATCGTGCGGCCCTCCCGCGCCAGGCCGTCGGACAGGCCGCGCGCGACGGCGGCCACGCCGGTGATCGCCGCCACGCCGACGGCGATGCAGGCGATGAAGATGCCGAAGCCCGACAGCCCGCCGCGCAGATCGCGCAGCGCGAAACGCAGCGCCAGCCGGACCTGCGGGAAGCGCGCGGCGCGCGCCGGCGCGTCGAGAGTGGATGCGGTCGCCGCGAGGGTCATGAACTTACTCCGCCGCGACGGCGACGGAATCGCGCTCGACCGCCCCGGACCGCAGCCGGACCATGCGGTCACACCGCGCGGCGAGACCGAGGTCGTGTGTGACCAGGACCAGCGTCGCGCCGCGCTCGGATTTCATCCGGAACATGAGCTCGACGATCTGGCGCCCGGTCGCCTCGTCGAGATTGCCCGTCGGCTCGTCGGCGACCAGGATGGCGGGATCGGGCGCCAGCGCGCGGGCCAGTGCCACGCGCTGCTGCTCGCCCCCCGAAAGCTGCGTGGGATAATGCGACAGACGCTCGCCGAGGCCGACCGCGGTCAGCTCGGCCGCG
>CAZVMY010000501.1:0-2392 GCA_964628955.1 uncultured Methylocystis sp. | reverse complement strand
ATCGACGCGCAGACGGCGCCGGGCGCCTTCCAGGTGCCGGCGGCCGGCGCGAACGTGCTCAGGGTGCTCGACAACGGCGTGCTGGGCTACGGCGTCGCCGGCGCCCGCGCCAACGTGACCAACACGCAGATCACCGACCAGGGTCTGGAACTGCCGCTCTTCTCCGACGCCTTCGCTGTGTCGGGCGTCTATACCGGCCGTTTCGATCTCAATCCGCAGAAGCTCGGCTTCGCCGGGCGCATTACGCTCAATCCGGCCGTCGAGGCCGACAGCCGGGCGCTGGTGCGCTATTCGACGGCGGGCACCGGCACGGCCGCGGGCGATCCGGACCGGCCGCAGCAGCTCCTCGACCGGCTGACCTCGACGCCGTTCACCTTCTCGCCGGCGACGGGCATCGGCGACACCGCCTTCTCCTTCACGGGCACGGTCTCGCAGTTCGCGCGCCGCGTCGTCGAAGACCAGGCGGCCAATTCGGTCACCGCACAGCGCCTCGACGAGGGGCAGCAGGTGGTACTGAACTCGGTGCAGGCGAAGTTTTCCGAAACCGCCGGGGTCAACATCGACCAGGAGCTGTCGGACCTGATCCAGCTCCAGAACGCCTATGCCGCCAACGCGCGGATCATCTCGACCGTGAAGGAACTGCTCGACGCGCTGCTGCGCATCTGAGGTCTCGCGTAACGTCAAGGACCAGCCGCCATGCCGATCACCCCCTTCTCCGCCGGGAGCTTCCTCGCCTCGCGCAACACCTCGCTGCTGATCGACGCCCGCGCGCAGCTCGACGAGCTCCAGCGCCAGCTCGGCTCGGGCGAGAAGGCGATCACCTACGGCGGGCTCGGCAACGACCGGGTCCGGACGCTCGACGCGCGCGCCAAGCTCACCGAACTCGAAGGCTACGAACAGACGGCCGAGTTCGCGCAGATCCGGCTGACCAGCGCCGACACGCTGCTGAAACGGCTCGGCACGATCGAGACGGAGGCCGGCTCCGCGGCGCGCTACCAGTCGTTTCTGCCGGACAATCTCGGCGCCACGATTCCCACGACGCTGGCGCGCCTCAACCTGAGCGAAACCATCGACGCGCTGAACGAGGAGGTCGGCGGGCGCTACCTGTTCGCCGGCCGCGCCAGCGACACCAGGCCGGTGGTCGACATCGACACGCTGCTCGACGGCGACGGCTTCCCCGGCGGCCGTGACGGCCTCCGCCGCATCATCGAGGAGCGCAGGTCCGCCGATCTGGGCGCCGTGCAGACGATCGATGCCGCCGGGACGCAGGGCTATTACGGCCGCCTCACCACCGATCCGGTAGCCGCCGTCGGCACCACGGCCAACCTCGCGCAGCAGAACGCGGCCAGCGACTTCGGCTTTCAGATCCTCGACATCACGTCGAGCAGCGGCCAGATCACCACGACCGGCCCGGCCGGCGCGCTGAACGCGATCAGCGCGACCGTCGCCGGCGTGCCCGCCGACGGCGATACCGTCAGGATCGGGCTCAGACTCGCCAACGGCACGCGCACCGAGATCGTGCTGACCGCGAAGACCGAGGTCCAGACCGCCAGCACCGATTTCCAGTTCGAGATCGATCCACTGAGCAACGCCAACACGGCGGCGAACCTGCGCCAGGCGCTGCGCAACGCGCTCTCCGACAAGGCGACCAGCGAGCTGCAGGCCTCCTCGGCGCATGTCGCGACGACCGCCTTCTTCAACGCGACACCGGCCGACGGCATCACTCCCGCCGTCTATCCGCCGCGGGTGCCGGGCGCCACCGCCGCCGCCTGGGAGACCGCGGTCAACTTCGACCCGGCGGTCCGCACCGACACCGTCATCTGGTACCAGGGCGATCTGTCGACGCCGGCCCGCGAGAGCGCCGTCGCCCGCGTCTCGACCGACCTGACGGTCCCGATCGGCGCCCGCGCCAACGAGGACGGCTTCAAGAAGCTGCTGGTCAACCTCGCCGTGGTGGCGGTCGAGAGCTTCACGACGACCGAGCGCAAGCGCTACGTCGCCCTGACCGACCTCGTGAAGGCCGACCTCTCGAAGGCCACGGGCACGCAGCGCGTGAGCAACATCCAGTCCGAACTCGCGCTGTCGTCGATCACGATCAACGACGCGCAGGACCGGCTGAAACAGAAGAAATCGATCCTCGAAGGCGTGATCGCCGACGTCGAGGGCGTGGACCAGAACGCCGTCAGCGTCCAGCTCCTCTCGGTCCAGACCCGGCTCCAGGCGAGCTACCAGATCACGTCCAGCCTGAGCCAGCTGAGCCTGGTCAACTACGTGAGCTGATGGGGCGGGCGGGGCTCGCCGGCGCGCGCCCGAGGCGGCGCCCGCGATCCACATAATCGCGCAGGTTGTTCCGATTCGTGATTTGACGATCCCGGTTGCGCCGGCGGACTGT
>CAZVMY010000500.1:0-2395 GCA_964628955.1 uncultured Methylocystis sp. | reverse complement strand
AGATCTGCCGGACGATGATCGGTGCGAGACCCAACGAGGGCTCGTCGAGCAGCAGCAGTTTCGGCCGGCACATCAGGGCGCGGGCGATGGCGAGCATCTGCTGCTCGCCGCCCGACAGCGTGCCGGCCCGCTGTTGCAGGCGCTCCTTCAGGCGCGGGAAGATCGTGCAGACCCGATCGAGGTCGCCGGCGAAATGCTGCATCCCCGCCACGCCCGAACCCATCTGCAGGTTTTCGTACACGGTCATGCGCGGAAACACCCGTCGGCCTTCAGGCGACTGGGCGATGCCGAGCTGGGCGATCTTGTAGGTTTCGACCTTCGAGATCTCCTGACCGCGGTAGACGATCGACCCCTCGCGGGCGCGCGGATTGCCGAAGATCGTCATCATCAGCGTCGATTTTCCGGCACCGTTGGCTCCGATGAGCGTGACGATCTCCCCTTCGTGGACGTCCACGTCGACGCCCTTCAGGGCGATGATGTTGCCGTAATAGGTCTTGACGCCGCGGATCGAGAGGAGCGGCGCGCCGGTTGGCGCGGTGGCCGGCATCGTGCTCACAGGCCGACCTCCGCTTCGATCTTCTCGACCTCGGCCTCGTCCTCGGCGCCGAGATAGGCGGCCACGACCTTCGGATCGTCCTTCACGAAGCCGGGCGTGCCGTCCGAGATCTTGGTGCCGTAGTCGAGCACTACGACGTGGTCGGAGATTTCCATCACGACCGACATGTCGTGCTCGATCAGCAGGATCGACGTCCGGTGTTCGTCGCGGATGGCGCGCAGCAGCCGGTTGAGTTCCAGGCTCTCGCGCGGGTTGAGGCCGGCGGCCGGCTCGTCGAGGCAGAGCAGGACCGGTCCGGTGCACATGGCGCGCGCGATCTCCAGCCGGCGCTGGTCGCCGGCCGGATCGTCCGCGCGCGGCGTCAACCCGGTCTTGTCGAGCCAGTAGCGGGCGCGGTCGATCGCCTCGCGCTCGGCCGCGGGATAGCCCACCAGTCCCAGCACGCCGCCGACCGTCCAGCCGGAGGCCGCCATCAGCGTGTTGTGCTGCGCCACCATCAGGTTCTCGAGCACGGTCATGCCAGTGAAGAGGCGGATGTTCTGGAATGTGCGGGCCACCTTGGCCTTGGCGGCGATCTTGTGATCGGGCATCCGTTCCAGCAGGAAGATCGCGCCGTTGTCGAGTTTCTTCGAGACGCCGTCGATCGCGGTCAACGCCGTCACGTCGCTGACGAGGTCGGCGTCGCCGTGGCGCAGCGCGATCTGCCCTTCGGTCGGCTTGTAGAAGCCGGTGATGCAGTTGAAGACCGTTGTCTTGCCCGCGCCGTTGGGTCCGATCAGCGCCGTGATGTCGCCGCGACCTGCCGTGAACGACAGGTCGTTGATCGCGATCAGCCCGCCGAAACGCATCGTCAGATGCTCGACCTTCAGCAGCGGATCGCTCTCCCAGCGGCCGATCGTGCCGTTGCCGTCCATCAGCCGTGCCCTTCGCTGACGAAGCTGCCGGATACGGCCTTCTTCTCCTTGAGGAAGACCGTAGGCTCGCGGGTCGAGATGAGGCCCCGCGGCTTCCAGATCATGATCAGCACCATCGCGAGGCCGAAGATGAACATGCGGTAGAGCGTCGGATCGAACCCTTCGCCGAAGATCAGCTTGAGGAACGACAGTTCGCGCAGCAGTTCCAGCCCGCCGACGAGCGTCACGGCGGCGATCACGACGCCGATCGAGGAGCCCATCCCGCCGAGCACCACGATCGCGAGGATCTGCGCGCTCTCCATGAACACGAAGCTCTCCGGGCTGATGAAGCCGTTGCGGGTCGCGAAGAAGGCGCCGGCAAAGCCGCCGAACATCGCCCCGATCGAGAAGGCGGTCAGTTTGGTGTTGGTGGTGTTCATCCCGATCGCGCGGCAGGCGATTTCGTCCTCGCGCAACGCTTCCCAGGCCCGGCCCACCGGCAGGCGCCTCAGCCGCTGTGTGACCGCGTAGGTGACCATGGCGAGGGCGAAGATCAGGTAATAGAGGAAGAAGATCCGGTGCATCGGGTTGAACTCGATGCCGAAGAACGCTGCGAAGCCTTCGTCGCTGGCGTTGAACGGCAGGCCGAAGAACGACGGCCGTGGGATCGAAGTCAGACCCGCGGTGCCGCCGGTGACGGGCACCCAGTTGATCAGGACCAGACGGATGATCTCGCCGAAGGCAAGCGTCACGATCGCGAGGTAGTCACCGCGCAGGCGCAGCACCGGGAAGCCCAGGATGATGCCCCAGAAGGCCGCGAGGATGCCGGCGAGCGGCAGGCAGATCCAGAACGCCCACAGCGGCCAGAAGCTCGGGCCGATCCATCCGGCCATGAACTCCCTGAGCGGCATGCTGGTCGCCAGCAGGGCATAGGAATAGGCCCCGA